>DAOUGD010000249.1:0-29152 GCA_034429475.1 Anaerolineae bacterium | reverse complement strand
GCGTTGAAGGTGACGGTGTGATTGGGCAGCGCCGTCCACTGCGCGTAGAGGGTGAGGTCGGCGGCGAAGGCGTAGGTTGCGCCGTCAGCATAGGCCGTGCCGGAGCCGTTGGCCGCCGTATTCCAGCCCGCAAAGGCGTAGCCCGCTCGCGTGAAGGCGTTGAGGGTCAGCGCCGTCGGGACGTTGGCGACCTGGTTACTCATCGCGCCCGCGCCGCCATTGGCGTTGAAGGTGACGGTGTGATTGGGTGAAGTCGTTCCTGTGGTGAAACTCCAGGTTGGGCCAGTCGTCATTGAACCGCCATCGGAAACATCCGCGTACCATTCGTACTCGGTGCTTTCATCAAGGCCAGACCAGGTGACGGAAGCAATTGCACCGCTGGCAACGTCGTTAACCGTGTCGAGCAGTTCAAATGGCACACTGCCATCCATATCGTAGGTCATCGTGAATTGTTCGTAGTTGCTCTCGCTGGTGAGATGGGCGTCTACATACGGCGAATAGATTTGCGCATAGATCTCGTCGGTCGCGGGGCGGAAGGTGAGAATGCGCATGTAGCCGGTGTTACCACTACTGTTATAGTCCTGGTAATCCGTGAGCAGGATATGTACAGGGTCCATACCGGTTCTTGTTTCCAAACGATAAGCCGAGCCATCGCTGCCGCTGTGCATATGCCCGCACAACATCAAGAAGAGATTGGGGTTGTCCTGTAGAGCATTATAGAGGTTCTGGGATGCCGTAGATTGCCAGGAGTTATCCACATTGAGGATATTGTGCTGGGCAATAATGCCGCGCCGGGTCGGGTTGGCTTTTAAGAGGGCGTCCGCCCAATCCCAGTGTTCTGAGGTGGAGTTGTATTGCAGGTTGATGACGATGAAGTCCATACCGGAAGCGCTGAACAGCGAATAGTTGTTAAAGTTGTCGCTGTCGTAAGCGCTGCCGTACCAGGGCTTGCCAGAAAAGCGGTCAGTTCCAAAATAATCGGGGTAATAGGTGTTGCCCGTGTAGCCGCCGTCATCGTGATTGCCGGGGCCGACGCTGTAAGGAACGCCGGCCGGGTCCAGAATGTCCATAGCCGCGTCGGCTCTGATCCATTCCGCTTCGGTGCTAGCGTTCATGACTATGTCGCCGACATGCGTGGCAAACGCAACGTTGAACTCGACTTGATGGGCAACCACATACTGCGACATTGCATTGAAAATTACGGCTTCCGACTCACTATCCACATGACTCTGTGTGTCGGGGTACACAAAGAACGTGAAGTCCTCGCCGCCGCCTGTGCCCACCGGACGGCCATAGAAGGAAACGCTCATCGTGTCCGCTTCCGGATCCGTCACCGTGACTTCCAGGGTAGGTGGAATGGATACACCGGTAGCATCGTCCGTAGGCTGCACTAGAGAAACCGCCGGTGGGGCGCTGGTGGCCGTCCCGCTGACTGCGATGTTCTGCGTTGCTGCATCCGGGCTGGTATGGGTGATATTGCCGCTGGAGGTCCCTGTTGTTGAACGAAGGAAGCGCACGTAGATCGTCGTGGCAGCCACGGTCCCGTTTCCGTCTGGGGTGAGGCTCACGGAAAACCCTAAGCCGCTCCCGCTCGTGGTGGAGATCTCGAAATCGGCGGGCGCGGTGATGACGAGGTCGCCGGTCAGGTTGAGGCCCAACACGGTGTAGGATTGCGCGGCCGAAGGCACGCCAACCGTGCTGGCGAAGGGATTGAGCGTTCCCGAGACCGTGATGTAGGGGGTGGTTGGGGCCAGGCAGTAGGTGACGGTGAGTCTGGGGCGGTTGGCGACCGTGCTGCCTTCTTTGGAGGTAAAGTCCAGGCCGTTGTCCTCTTCGCCGGCATGAATCATAAAGCCCCGGTTGTTGGCGGGCGCGTTGATCCAGTTCTCAAGCACAGCCTCGCCGGCATCGTTTAGAGCGACCTGGTAAGAGCCGGTGGAAGTGGCAGCAAAGTTGGCGAGTGCGGTGCCGCCGCGGTCTCCGGCGCCGCCGGCGCCGTTGGGCCAGGCGTTGACGCCGTCGTAGGTGTTCCAGGTCGCGCCGTCGCCGGTGGCAGCGCCGTTGCCCGTACCTTCGGCCCAGGCCTGGGTCATTTCGTACAGATCGTAACCGGGCGTGGCACTGTCGGTGGCCTCCTCCACATAGACGGTGATTGAGGCCGACTCGATGGTGCTGCCGGTCGGGATGGAGGAGAGGTCCCAGTACAACAGCGCCGACGCATCATAGCCGTCACTGCTATAGGGTTCGTCGCTGTCAACGGTCAGGGGCGTCGTCGTGCCATAGTTGTAGGTGGGGTCATTCTGGCGGATGTGGGCATCGCGCGCGCCGGCGTAGCCCTCAGTGCCCTGCTGGAAGCTGACCGTCACGCACCAGCCCACCGTGCCGCTGACCGCCACATTCTTTGGGGTTGCGCCGCTGCTCTCGTGCGTGATGTTCCCGCTGAATGCGCCTTCGGCGCCGGTCAGTCGGACATAGATGGTAGTAGCTCCGACCGTGCCGCCGGACTGGGGCAGGGTGAGGTTGGCCGCGTAGGTGCTGCCGTCGGTCGAGAGTTCAAAGCCGGTTGGTGCGGCAATTTCGATATCCGCTTCCAGGTTGCTGCCGGAGACGGTGTAGGTCTGGGCAGCGGAAGGAAGGCCCGGGGTGGTGGAGAAGGCACCGAGTGGGTCGCCAATCAAGGTGATGAGCGGGCCTGTAGCGGTCGTGTACTCGATGACCAGCAGTGGCGCATTCGCGCTTTCACCATCATAAGCCTCGGCTATGCGCTGACCGGAACCTTCTACGATAAAGACCAGCGCATTGCCGCTGGCCCAACCACCACGATTGACGATCTCTTGCACAATCGCGGTCAAATCATTGGTCTGATGCTTCTCGCTGACCGTGTCCCACGCATCGGGAGTCCAGGCCACTGAAGCTGTGGTTTTGGACCGGTTCGAAATGTCGTTGTCGGTTTCGGCGAACGTCGGCGGATTGTCATGTGCCTGACCGTAGAGTGTCAACGACGTCGCGTCGCTACTGGTCTCGTCAACCTCAAACTCGATGTGGGCGCTCACAATAGTCGCCCCGGCGGGCACTGCCACGTTTTGGAAACGTATGCCTACCACCTGATCATAGTCATCAATCTGGCTTTCGCGGATCATTTCCAGGTCGGTACTGTCTACGGTCACCGAGTTATCTTCTAAACTCTCTTCGGCATCGTCAGAGCTTTGGCTCACCCGCACCTGGATGGTCACAGTTGTGGGGGCGGCCTCCGTGGTGGCGCAGGCTACATCGGTGTAGGCGGAGTCGCCCACGCCGTTCGTTGCACGCACCATGTAGCAGTATTCGGTTTCAGATGCCAATCCTGTGCTTGCATGGCTGGTGGTATTAGCCCCAACCGTCTCCAACAACGCGATCGGAGTGCCGCTGCTATTGGCTGACCATACCTCGAAGCTGCTCTCGTTGTCCGCATTGTCCGTCCAACTCAGGTCAATCCGTGCGGATGAGACCACCGTCGCCGACAAATCCGTTGGCGCGGCCGGCGGCTCGATCGAGGGCGGGAAATACGTCACCGTCAATTTCGGCGGCGTGGTGCCTTCGGCCGATCTAAACTGCCACGAGTCATCCCCCGATGGCGGCAGCCAGGCCCAGCCCCGGTTGCTCGCTGGATTGTTCGACCAGACTTGCACATCAGGGGTAACATCAATCGTGGCCGTTCCGCTGCTGCTGCCGTTACTGCTGCTTTCGGCGGTTGCTTCTGCCTCGATTCCATCGGCATCAATGCCATCTCCCCAGGTGTTCCAGGTGTCAGTGTCATCCCAGGATTGGAGCATGCGGTGCAGCAACGCACCCTCGTCACTTCCGTTGGTCACATTGATTTCCAACGAAGCAGATTGGATGCTCGCGCCAGGTGGAATCTGCCCGGGTTCAGTGCCAAAAATGTTGTCAAAACGGAGCAGGATGTGTTGTTCGGGGTCGAGATCAACCACAAGGGTGGTCGCGGTCGAATTGTCAGCCGTCGCATCTTCTGACTCGAGATAGGTATCAACCGTGCCCGCATAGCCAGCAACGCCTTGTTGGAAGGTTGCGATGGTGGGGGCAACCGCCACCTCGCCGCTGACCGCGATATCCACCTGAGTGGCATCCGTGCTGGTGTGGGCGATATTGCCGCTGAAGACGCCTTCCACTGCGCCGGTCAGGCGGACATAGATGGTGGTAGCTGGCACCGAACCGCTGGTGTGGGGTAAAGTCAGGTTGCCGCTGTAGGTGCTGCCGTCGGTCGAGAGTTCGAAGCCGGCAGGGGCAGCAATGGCAAGGTCCGCTTCCAGGTTGTTGCCGGAGACGGTGTAAGTCTGGGCATCTGAGGGCGTGCCCGGCGTGGTGGAGAAGGGCGTCAGCGTCCCCACGGTAGTAATCGTGGGGTCATCGCCCATTTCCTCCGCCAGCATAAACACGCTCAGTCCGTAGGCATTATCGTCTGAACCTGCAATCTCCACCGTGGTTGACGCTCTGGTCCGAATGATAATCGTGCCATCCGCTCCGGGGTTGATGCCTACCCAACGGACGACATAGCCCTGCGCATTGTAACCGGTGTTGAAGGCAATGGTATGATCGTCAACCACGGTAACGCCAGATGAGCTGGCGTTGATCGCGGCGTCATCGCTCGACAGGATGAAGGTTGAATTGCGGTCCGCGTAGCTCGAAGAATTTCTTACACTCGTCCCGGCGAACATATATGTCTTGACCGGGTCTAGCCCGCTCAATGTCAAATCTATCCACCAGTCAGCATAACTGCCCATGCCGTTGACCACGCCGTCCGTGCTGACATGGCCATTAAAGATAGTATAGGCATCCGTCCCCGCTGCGGCGTCTGCCCCACTGCTCGTTACTTGAAAGTCGGTTCCATCCACCGAAGGAGAGCTCAAGCTAAACGCCGCGGTCACCCCGGTACCACTGCCATCGGCTCTTTTTACCAGCATCCCTGACGTCGTGTCATAGAGGCTGATCTGGGTGATGTTGGTGTTGGGTTCGCCGGAATTCCACGCGCTGTCGTTGTAGGCCACCCAGGTGGTTGGCGGCAGGGCTGTGCCACTTACGGTTACATTCTGTGGAGTTGCGCCCGTGCTGGCGTGTTCGATGTTTCCATTGGAGATACCCGCTGTGGCGCGATTGAAACGCACGTAGATTGGCGTCTCCGGCACCGAACCGCCCGATGGGTGCAAAGTCAAAGATGGCCCAAAAGGCCCGCCGCTGGTCTCTGCAATCTCAAAATCAGTGGGAGCGTTAATTTCGATATCATTCGTCAGATTGCTGCCGGCCACTGTATAACTCTGTTCGGCTGAGGGGGCGCCAGCCACACTGCTGAAAGCGTTGAGCGTCCCGACGACAGCGATTAAAGGATCGGTGTTACCGGCAGCCGTCAGCGAGAAATCATCCACGGCCAGGCCGTCATCAGAACCGCTGGCATTGTAATCGGTCCAGCGGATCCAGAAGGCGGCGCCATTTGCAACGCTCAATCCCGTTATGCTGTAGCTAACCGCCGTGCGGTTGGCAGTGGCATTGCCATCCCTAGCCCCAGCTGTTCCACTTGTAGCCGGGGTTGTGAAATCAAGCGCATCAACCTCCGTCCAAGTGCCGGTCGTCAGGCTGGTCGCATCCGTACTATATTGGAAATCAAGTCGATCGGTGCGGCCAGCAGCGCCGAGGCGCCACTCTTCGCCTGTATAACTGATTGCTAAATCGGTAATCGTGGCGCCGGTGTTGTTGGTGAAACTCGCGCCAATCGTTGGAACGACGCTGCCGCTTCGCAACCCGCCAAAAGCACGCTCAGTACTGCCGGATGAACCGAAACTATACGTGTCGCCGGCGTTGTTGGAACCGGTGCCGGCAGTATAAGTGGTGTTGCCTCCTGATTCAGAAAAATCCCACCCATTAGGCACCGTGCTGGACGTGCCAGAGCTGGCTAACGTATCGAAATTCTCTGTGTAGGCTGTGCCCAGCGTCGTCAAGCTGATGGTCCCAGCCGCCAGCGCCCGCTGCACTGGCGGCACGCCAAACAGCGACAACACCAAGACCAGGGCGCACAGGCCCCGGATGAACCGGTCGCTCCTCTTTAGAGCGACCTTTGCAAACTTAGTGCGAACGATCATTTTGCCCTCCTGAAAAATGACCTGTGATTGAAACTTGGATGTCTCCAATGACGCTATAGCATCTTGCATTGATTTGCATTCTCTAATATTTGAATTGCTATCCTCCTTATCTATAAAAAATTTCGGTATCATTACCGGTATCGTTACCGAAAAATTTACCTCAAGTGATTATTTGCTTGAATGGGATGTTGTTTGTTAATTAACTGGTGAGGGAATTGGCTGAATGGATAATCTATATGTGCATAAGGGATACTTATAAAATCAATTAAAGCGTACATCGGAAACGTTACCAGGATGTAAAAACTTCCTTTGAAATTCTTAAAAGTTTGTGAGAACTTGCCCAAGATTAGCATGATCGTGACTTTGCCTCTTGTGCAAAAATCGTTAAGATGTATCAGTAGCTACGCGGTTCATTTCTTTGGACAGGATTTACAGGATTAACAGAATAAAAAAGTGTCTACAAAGTCTCCTCTAATCCTGAAAATTCGGTTAATCTTGTCAAACAATGCGAAACCGCGTAACGCCTGATGTATCTTGGGTGACAGTTGGTAGGTTGGGCCGTGCGCCAGGTTAATTTCAACTAAAGGAGTAATGATGGACTTACATGTGATTGGAGGATTTCTGGGCAGCGGTAAGACGACTGCTATCATCAATGCGCTCAAGACATTGCTGGCAGAAGGCCGGCGCGTGGGCGTGATTACCAACGACAAGGGTCGTTATCAGGTGGACACAGCGTTCTTCGGAGCTGCCGATGTGCCGACGGCAGAAGTGCCGGGCGGCTGTTTCCGCTGTAACTACGGCGATTTCCAGGAACGGATCGCTCAGTTGCGGCGAGCGGCGCGCCCGGAGGTGCTGTTTGCCGAGTCGGTGGGATCGTGTGTGGATCTGGTTGGCCCCGTGCTCATCCCGCTACAGACGCTGGCGGAGGAGGGCGCGTGTGTTACCTATTCTGTTTTTGCTGACATTCGCCTGCTGCGCCGCCATCTGGTCGGCTCGCCCCTCCCTTTCAGTGATAACATCACCTACATCTTTGCCAAACAGCTTGAAGAGGCCAACATCCTGGTGATCAACAAGGCCGATTTGCTGCCGGAAGAAGGGGGGGCTATTTTCGCAGAAGCGCGCCGCCGCTTTCCCGACAAGACGCTGCTGCTGCAAAGCTCTCTGACGCCGGAAAGTGTCGCGCCGTGGCTGGCCGTACTGCAAACCGCGCCGCCCTTACCCCCGGCACTGGCGGTTGATTACGGCCCTTACATGGCCGGGTCCGCCGAACTGGCGTGGTTTGACGAGCAATTGACGTTTGCGCCGCCCATAGGTCAGGAGCGCGCCACGCTCGTCGCCTTGATTGCTGCGATTCTTGCCGGACTGCGGCAGGCCGCCCGCCCCATCGCCCACCTCAAGTTCTTCATCCAGGATGCGGAAACTGGCGTTAAGCTCAGTTTCACTGCGCCGGATGCGTTGGATTGGGAACAGGCTGTCCCCCAGCAACTCCGCGCGCCGCTGACCGTGCTCATCAATGCGCGAGTGCAGGTGGCTGCTGAGGCGTTGCGCGCGCTGGTAGCGCAAGCCGTGCGCACGACGCTCTCCGACGCGGGCATCGCCTATCAAAGCACCGGCGCGACGGCGTTTGCGCCGCAGGTGCCGGGGTAAATGCTGTGATGAAAAGGGTTTGTCCCTGGCGAATTCCATAGTACACTGCCTTACAGCTAATCTTTTGTTGAGGATGAAATTTTGGAAAGAAACGGAACTGTTGTGCGGGTGGCCGGGGTGGTGGTGGATGCCGAATTTCCTTCTGGCGACTTGCCCAGTATCAATAACGCCCTGGTGATTCAAACGGACGACGGCGCCGAACTTGTGGTGGAGGTGCAGGAACACACCAACCCGCGGACGGTGCGCACGATTGCGATGAGCAGCACCGCCGGGCTGCGGCGCGGCTTGACCGTCCTGGATACCGGCGGGCCGATCCAGGCGCCGGTGGGCCGATCCACCCTGGGACGGATGTTCAACGTGTTGGGGCAGCCGATTGACGAGTTGCCGGCGCCGCAGGCCGAGAACTGGCGGCCCATTCACGTCGCGTCGCCGCCGTTGCGCGATCAGCGTCTCATCGCCCGCCCGTTCATCACCGGCATCAAAGCCATTGACCTGCTCACGCCCTACCCGCAGGGCGGCAAAATCGGCCTCTTCGGCGGCGCCGGCGTGGGCAAGACCCTGTTGATGATCGAGCTGATGCGCCACACCATCCGCGAACATTCCGGCATCGTCTTCTTCGCCGGGGTGGGGGAGCGCAGCCGCGAGGGCAACGAGCTATGGCTGGAAATGCGGCGCAGCGGCGTGTTAGAGAACACCGTGATGGTCTTCGGCCAGATGAACGAGCCGCCCGGCGCGCGCCTGCGCGTCCCGCTCACCGCGCTGACGATGGCGGAGTATTTCCGCGAGGTGGAGCAGCGGCAGGTGCTCCTCTTCCTGGACAACGTCTTCCGCTACATCCAGGCCGGCGCCGAAGTCTCCGCGCTGCTGGGCCGCCTGCCGAGCACCGTGGGCTACCAGCCCACCCTGGAAACCGAGATGGGGCGGCTCCAGGAGCGCATCACCACCACCGCGCGCGGCAGCGTCACCTCGATCCAGGCGGTCTACGTCCCGGCGGACGACCTGACCGACCCGGCGGTGGTGGCCACCTTCGCCCACCTTGACGCGGCCACTGTCCTCTCGCGGCGGCAGGTCAGCCTGGGCTTGTACCCGGCCATTGACCCGCTGGCATCCAGCAGCACCCTGTTGACCCCGGTCGGCGTGGGGGCGGAACACGTCGCCATTGCCAACGAAGTGCGCGCGATGCTGGCCCGCTATCAGGAGCTTCAGGATGTGATCGCTATCCTGGGCGTCGAAGAGTTGAGCGACGCCGACCGGCTGGTCGTGAACCGGGCGCGGCGCTTGCAGCGTTTCCTCACGCAGCCCTTCTTCGCCTCCGAGCCGTTTACCGGCCTCCCCGGACGTTACGTCCCCCTACATGAAACGCTGCGCGGCTTCCAGGAAATCGTGCAGGGCCACCACGATCATCTGCCGGAGCAGGCTTTCTACATGGCCGGCACGATTGACGAAGTCATCGAAAAGGCCTGGCAACTAAACGAAGACTCGCAATGAACGCCATCCTAATCCTATCATTCCGAAAATCCTGTTATCTTCGGGGGAACTGTGGCGGTTAAGCGGCTGCGTCTGACCGTGCTGACCCCCGCCGGCCCCTTGTTGGACGTCTCCGACGTGGCGTGGGTGCAGGCGCGCCTGGCGGATGGCGGCGGGCTGGGCGTCTATCCCGGCCACGCGCCGCTGCTGGCCGAGACACAAACAGCGGCGCTGCGCTACGGGGTTGCCGGGAAAGAACTGCAAACGGAGCGGTTGGCGGCGGGGGTTCTGCGCGTTACGCCTGACCGTGTGTGGCTTCTGACCGGTGGCGCGACCTCCACGGGCACGGTGGACGCGCGTGCGCCGGATGCCCCGCAATCGTTTGAGCGCCTGGCGGCTGCTTTGCTGGCTGCGGAGCAACTTGTCCCGCTGGTGGAATGGGATGAACCCTGAGCCGCCGTCCCCCAAGCACTGGCGCGAAGCGCTGCGTCTGACCACGTTGGGCTGGGAACTGGCCCTGCCAATCTTTGGCGGCGTGTTGGCGGGTTACTCCCTGGATCGCTGGTTAGGGACGCGCCCGACGTTCACACTGGGCTTGTTGACGCTGGGCCTGGGCGCCAGTGTGTACAATCTTTGGCGGGTGATCCAACGGCTTGACGCGCAGCAAAAACGCAACGCTGACGAGGCGGCGCGCAAAGGCCCGTCATGATCTGGATTTGGCCGATCGTCGGCGCGCTGATCGGAATGCTCAATGCTCTGGCGTTGAGCGTCACTGTGCAGCGGTTGGACGGGGATCGCCCGGCGACGAGTTACGGGCTGCTCATCGCCGGTATGGCGGGCCGGTGGGTTGTTACGGCGGTTCTGCTGGCCGTGGTGTTCAAGAATGGGATCAATGCAGGATTGCTGGCTCTGGCTGGATTCTGGATCGCCCGCTGGGCGGCTATCCTGTGGTGGAACGGCAAAGGATAAGCGATGGAATCTATTCAACCTTACGTTGTCTTTTACATTGGCGAGATCGGCGTCACCGATACTGTGGTGTTCACCTGGGTGATCATGGCCCTGATTGTCGGGCTGGCCGTCGCGCTGAAACGGTGGCAGCCGGCCATACCGGAACTGCTGTTGGATTTTCTTAACGATCTGCTCTCGGACGTGATGGGACGACCGGCCGGGCCATACCTGCCTTTCCTGGGCACATTGGCAATCTTTATCGCCGCGGCCAACACCTTCAGCGCCGTCCCCTTCATCACCGCCCCCACCCGTGACATCAGCACCCCGCTGGCGTTGGCGCTGCTCGTCTTTTTCTCAGTTCACTACTTTGGGATCCGCGAAAAAGGAGTGCGACGCTACTTCAAGGACATGGCAACGCCGATCTTCACTTTGCCGTTGGAGCTCATCGGTCAGTTGAGCCGCACCCTGGCCTTGACGCTGCGGCTCTTTGGCAACATCATCAGCGGGGAAATGGTGGTAGCTGTGCTTTTTTCGCTGGCGCCCCTGTTCGTCCCTATCACGATGTCCGGCTTTAGCCTGTTCACCGGCATCTTGCAGGCCTTCATTTTTACTGCTTTGGCCTCGGTGTACATCGCTGCCGGGGTGGAGGCTGCCGAATAAAGCCGTGCATTACCCGCTATGAACGCAGGGCGTTGTTGATGGTTTACCGCAAGACGAATGCCTGTCAACCTATTTTTAAGGAGACTGCACATGGAAAATTTGGATTCTCAAACGTTGATCACCATTGTCACCATCATCGTTGCCGGAAGCAGTATGGTTCTGGGTACAGCGATTCCGGCCCTGGTGGAGGGGCGCGCGGCGGTGAAGGCCCTGGAAGGCATCGCCCGCCAGCCTGAAGCGGCCGGCAATTTGCGCACCACCCTGCTCATCTCTATGGCGCTGTTGGAATCTACGGCGATCTACGTCCTGCTGATTGTCTTGATCCTGCTGTTCGCCAATCCCTTGCTCAACCGGTTCTTTCCTTAGAGGCTGCCGATGTTGAACCCAGACTTCACGACGGTCATTTTCCAGATCGTCAATTTTCTGGTGCTGGCCGGGCTGTTGTATTGGCTGTTTTTCAAGCCGGTCATGAGCAAGGTGCAGACCCACGTGGCCGAAAAAGAACAGATGCGGGCGCAACTGGTCGCAGATCAGGCCGAGGCTGCGCGCGTACGCGCTGATCTGGAAAAACGCCTGGCCGATCTGGACGAAGAGACCGCGCAATTGATCTCCGAGGCGCGGGAGCGGGCCGAGACGGAACGGGTGGCCGTCTTGCGGCAAGCCCAGGAGGAGGCCGAACACCTGCTGGTCGAGGCCGAGATGGATGCTTTTCGTATCCGCCAACAGGCCACCGATGAATTTCACGATCAGTTGGTGGACATTATCCTGGAGATTGCCGCGCAGGTGATGGGGCAGATGGCTGCACCTGAGTTGCACGAAACCATGGTCAGACAGCTTTGCGAGCGTATCCGGGACATGGGCCGCCGCGAGAACGCGCGCGTCGAGGCCCTCCGGCGTTCGCTGGGGGAGCGCACCCCCACCGTCACGATCACCTCGGCGCGGCCCCTCTCACCTGAGTTGCAAGGCTTGCTCGTGCGCACCTTCTCCGCCCTGGTGGATCGCACCCCGCACATGGAGTTGCGCACCGATCCGGCGTTGGCGCTGGGCCTGCGGGTGCGCGTGGCCGATATGATGGTGGACAACTCCGTCGTGGGGCAGTTAGCCGACATCCGGAACAGCGTCTCGCAAAGCTTGCAGGAGCATCTGAACCATGAGTGAGCGCCCTGACGCGACGCAACTGCTCCACGCCTTGCGCGAGCGCATGGCCGCGACCTGCGACCTGGCGCAAATCCCGCATACCCAGATCGTCCCCCAGATCAACGCTTGTTTGACTGAACTGGTGGACCTGCGCGCGACTCTCTACCGGCGGCCCCAACTGCGCATCCCCGAATTGTTGGAGCGGCTGCGGCTCCAGGTGGCGCAAATGGAGCCGCATGTGCGCTTCCAGGACGTCGGCACCGTGCAGCATATCGGCCACGGCGTGGCGACCATCTCCGGCCTGCCCCGCGCCTGCACCGATGAGTTGGTCACGTTCCCCACCGGGCTGCAAGGGATGGTGCTCAACCTGGAACGTGGGTATGTGGACGTGATCCTGCTTGGCCCTGACGAGGGCATTCAGGGCGGCGATCTGGTCACGTGCACTGGGGAGCGGCTGCGCGTGGCGGTGGGAAATCAACTCCTGGGGCGGATCGTGAATCCTTTGGGACAGCCTCTGGACGATCGCGGGCCGATTGAGGCCAGCGAATATTGTTATCTGGAACAGGACGCCCCCGGCATCGTGCAACGCGGGCCGGTGAATACGCCGCTGCACACCGGCCTCAAGGTGGTGGACGCCCTGGCGCCTATCGGCATGGGTCAGCGAGAGTTGATCGTGGGCGACCGACAGACGGGCAAAACGTCCCTGGCCGTGGACACGATGTTGAATCAATTAGCCACCAGCGTCGAGTGTGTCTATGTCGCCATCGGCCAGAAGAAATCCACCACCCTGGGCGTGATCGAGACGCTGCGCCAGGCTGGCGCGCTGAACTACACCACCGTCGTCGTGTCCAGCTCTGACGATCCGCCGGCCTTGCGCTACCTGGCCCCCTACGCCGGCTGCACGATGGCCGAATTTCTGATGCGTCAGGGCCGCAACGTGCTGATCGTCTACGACGATCTGACCCGTCACGCCGACGCCTATCGGGAGTTGAGCTTATTGCTGCGTCGTCCGCCGGGCCGCGAGGCTTATCCCGGCGACATTTTCTACCTGCACTCGCGCCTGTTGGAGCGCGCCTGCAAACTGAGCGAGGCGGAAGGCGGCAGCTCGTTGACCGCGCTTCCCATCGTCGAAACCCAGCGCGGCAATCTGTCGGCCTACATCCCTACCAACCTCATCTCGATCACCGATGGGCAAATCGTGCTCAGCGCCGACCGGTTCAACCGGAACATTCGCCCGGCCATTGACGCTGGCAGGTCTGTCTCGCGGGTGGGCGGCGCTGCGCAAACCCGCGCCATGCGCGCCGTGTCGGGCGCGCTGCGGCTTATGCTGGCGCAATTTGAAGAAGTAGAGCGCTTCACGCGCCTCGGCGCCGAGGTGGACGAGACCACCCGCCGCCAGATTTTGCGCGGCGAGCGACTCCAGGCTGCCCTTAAGCAACCGGCGCATCATCCACTCACGCTTAGCCAGCAGATTTTGACCTTTCTGGCCGTCACCGAAGGATACCTGGACGCCGTTCCCGTGGAACATCTCTCGACTTTTGAACGCGACTTGTTGCGCCACGTCCAGGCCGCGCATCCGGGACTGTTGCTGGAAATTGAGCGCACCGGGATGCTAACGCCGGAGACGACTGCGGAGCTGCGGGAAACGTTGGAAAACTATCGCAACACCTGGCTAAGCCTGAACGCCCCTCACTCCGAGGCGCACCTAAACCCAATCACTGACGAAAGGAACCACCCGTGAAAAAGATGGTGATGGCTGTGATCCCCCGCGATCAAGCTAATCAGGTGCTGGAAACCCTGATCACATCGGGCTACCCGGTGACGTTTACTGAAAGCCGCGGCGGCGTGATGCGGCAGGCGCAAAATACCCTGTATGCGTGTGTAGATGAAGCAGATTTGAACGGTGTGTTAGACATCATCCGCGAACACTGCCGCGCTCAGGTAGAGGTGGAGACCGAAGACGCCGCCGGACGTCCTCTGGCTTTCGGCCCGATGCCGCTGACGGCCAATCTGGGGGGCGCGGCCATCTTCGTTTGGGACGTCATCTCCATGGAGACCTATTGAGCGGTGTATGGAAGACATTGAGCAGCTTCAAGCGCGTCTGGATAATATTCGCTCGGTCGAACCGATTTTGGAGGCGCTGCGGACGATCGCGGTGGGGAACTGGCAGTTGGCCTTGCGCCAGCAAACGCGCCTGAGTGAATACCGCGAACACCTGCTGGCCGTGCTGCCCGCGCTGACGCCGCACCTGCTGGCCCGATGTGAACAAGAGCGCCGACGCCAACGTCACCCTCTCCCCGACAACCCTGCCCGTGAAGGGCGGGTTGCGGTCCTGGTTGTCGGCAGTGAGCGCGGCCTGTGCGGCGGTTTCAACACGGCGCTGGTGAAGAAGACGGAAGACTACCTGCGCACCCGCCAACAGGAGAACCGCCGGGTCGAATTGCTGGCGCTGGGCGCCCGGCTGGCGCGCCTGATGCGCCGCCGTCGCTGGGAACTGACCTGGGAAGGGGCGCTCTCGGTCACTACACTGCCGCCCTTCTCTATTGCGCGCGACCTGAACCGCCGCTGGGTGGCCGATTACGAGGCGGAGCGGCTGGACGCGGTGGACTTGATTTACCATACCGGCGATAAACCCGGTGTCTATACTCCAACCATCCTCCGTCTGTTCCCCCCAGAGGCGCCGACGGTCGCGCCGACGTTGCCCTGGCCGCCGCCGATTCTCGAAACCGATCCGCTGGGCCTCTATACCCGCCTGCTTGACCAGTGGACCGCGCTGCACCTGTACCAGATTCTGCTCGAATCCGCAGCGGCAGAACACGCGACCCGCCTGCAATTGATGGAAGCCGCTACGCAGAACGCTGGCCGGCTGATTGTAGAATTGACCCAACTGGTCCAATCGGCGCGCCAGCAGGCCATCACCCAGGAAATGCAGGCGTTGGCCGTGGGCGCCGGGCTGTTGAATTCTTGACACTTTTTTGACCTCCTGAAGTGGATTCTTGTCCTCTTCTTGATACGTTTTCTGGTAAACTCTCCAACGTATTTCAAACATAGGCTACTGGAGGTCAAAAAATGGTTACGGCTTTTCTGGCAACCCAGATCCCTGCGGTGAATGTGGCTGTGGGGATCGTCGCTTTGGCAATTTTGGTTTTAAGCTCTAATCTGGCCGTGAAAAAGTTGGTTGGCGTCGCCATGTACTTCAACCTATCGGCGACGTTTATGGGGATGACGATCTTTTCGCTGGCGACTAGCATCCCGGAGATTACGTCGCACCTGGTGGCTTCGGTCGGCATCCTGCGCGGGACGATGGATTATCAGATCGGTTCGGCCATTGTGCTGGGCGCCAACATCGGTTCGGACGTAGTGCAACAGACTTTGATTATGGGGCTGGTGGTGCTTCTTTCCGGCGTGCTGTATTTCCGGCGCTATTTCCTGTGGAAAAGCATGATCCCGATGATTGGAACCACGGTGATGTGTATCATCCTGGGGTGGGATCGCTCCTATTCCCGATGGGATGGTCTGATTCTGTTTGGTACGTTTATTGCCTACACGTATTACCTGTATTGGGACGAGCGCAAACATTATCAGAAAACCGAGGCGGAGGAGCACATAGATGTGCCCGAAAATCTCCGACAGGTCATCCGGGATTCCTTGATTGCCTGCGGGGCGATGGTGCTAACCGTCGGCGGGGCGCAGCTTGTGTTGAGCATCACCGAGATGATCGTGCAGGTGACCGGCGTGGGCGGCTCGCTCATCGGTGTGGTGACGCTGGGGGTGGCCTCGGCGTTGCCGGAACTGACCACGGCGCTGTCGGGCATCAAAAACCGGGCGCACGGCGTCTCCATCGGCACGCTGGTGGGCAGCAACATCACCAATCCCCTGGTAGCCATCGGCGGCGGCGCGTTGGTTTCCACCTATTGGGTGCCCAAACCGCTTTTGCAATGGGACTTGCCCTGGGAAACGGGTACCGGTATGCTTTTGTGGGTCATCTTGTGGTTTTCTAAGGGGAAACTGGGTAAATGGGGTGCTTTTTACCTGATGGGGCTTTACGTGCTTTACATCACGTTGCGCATGACCTTTTTCGCTGTGGATTGAACTGGTTTTCACTGCGAGGCTGGCGCTATGCGTTAAGCCTGGGGCTGGTGAGCGCCGGTACCGGGCTTAGCGTGTTTTTACGGCAGTATCTTGCGGTGTCCAACCTGGTCATGATTTACTTGCTCATTGTCGTGCTGGCCGCTGGCTACCTGGGGCGTGGGCCAGCCATCCTGGCCTCGTTGCTCGGCGTTCTCAGTTTCGACTTCTTTATTATCCCCCCCATCCTGAGTATTGCCATCGCCGATACGGAATACATCTTGACCTTTCTGGTGCTGCTGGGGGTGGGCTTGTTGATCAGCACCTCGATGGCCCGGCAGCGCGCGCAGGTCGAGGCTATCCGGCTCTACGAGGCCGAGACTAACGCTCTGTATACATTCAGCCGTGATTTGGCCGTCGCCGAGGAAGTAACCGCGATTGTCCAGGCGATTATTGCCAATGTGGGGCGCACCCTGGGATGTGAGGTCGTCGTCTTTCTGGCGGAGGATTCCGCGCTGCGGCGCATCCCCCCGGACGAAGCGGTTTCTCCTGACGCTCAGGAAATGGCCGTGGTGGAGTGGGTCTGGGCGGCGCGCTCTCCGGCGGGCCGAGATGCCGAGCCTCATCCCCTTACACCGGGTTACTACGTGCCGCTTAGAACCCGCCAGCGGATCCTCGGTGTCTTGGGGGTGAAGTTGCGGGGCGACCATCACGCTTTGACCGTCGGTCAACGGCGTCTGTTGGATGCCTTTGCTGGCCAGGCGGCCCTGGCGATTGAACGCGCCCAGTTGTCCGAGATGACACGCCGCGCGCATTTGCTGGAGGCCACGGAGAAACTTCAGGCTGCGCTGCTCAACTCCATCTCCCACGATCTGCGCACCCCCCTCGTCACCATTACGGGCGCGTTGACCACGCTGGAGGACACGGAAACGACACTCGCTCCACAGGCCCGCCGCGCGTTGGTCGCCACTGCCCGTGAGGAGGCCGAACGACTCAACCGCTTAGTGGAGAACTTGCTGGACATGACCCGCTTGGAAGCCGGCGCACTGCGGGTGCGCATAATCCCGGAGGATGTGCAGGATGTCATCGGCTCGGCGCTGGAAGAGTTAGGCCCGCGCCTGGGGGAACGTCCGATCCATGTGGAGATTCCGCGTGATTTGCCCTTTGTAGCTTTGGATTTTGTGCTGATCGTGCACGTGCTGGTGAACGTGATTGACAATGCCCTCAAATATTCGCCGCCCGGCGCGCCTATCACCATTGAGGCGCGCGCCGCCGCCGCAGAGGTGGAAATCCGGGTGTTGGATAAGGGGATCGGTATCCCGTCGGGGGATTTGGAGCGTATCTTTGATAAATTCTATCGGGTGCAGCGGCCCGACAATGTGTCCGGCACAGGGTTGGGGTTGGCGATCAGCAAGGGGATCGTTGAAGCTCATGGCGGGCGGATTTATGCCGAAAATCGCCCCGATGGCGGCGCGGTCATTGTGTTGTGCCTGCCGCGAGAATCCACTCAGGATTGAAAGATTCGTCACAGAAGACACATAACGTATGGAAAAGAAAGATCGGTTGCGGGTGTTGGTGGTGGATGATGAACGCGCTATCCGGCGGTTCCTCAAACCGGTGCTAGAAGCGCATCAATACACCGTGTTGGAGGCGGAAACCGGGGTGGCGGCCCTGACGGCGGCGGCGACGGATCGTCCCGACGTGATTATCCTGGACATGGGGCTGCCGGACATGGAAGGCGTCGAAGTGACCCGCCGGCTGCGGGAGTGGACGGCGGTGCCCATCCTCATTCTTTCGGTGCGCGAACAGGAGACGGACAAGATCGCGGCCTTGGATGCCGGCGCCGACGACTATCTCACCAAGCCGTTTGGCATGGGGGAATTGCTGGCGCGGCTGCGGGTAGCCCTGCGGCGCATGGCGACCTCTGTTGCCAAACCCCGGTTTGAGTTCGGCGCGCTCGTGGTGGACCTGGCGCGGCGGCTTGTGATATTGAATCAAGAAGAGATCGCGCTCACCCCCACCGAGTACGACCTGCTGCGCCTTCTCGTGCAGAACGCCGGCAAAGTGCTGACCCATCACCAATTGTTGCGCCAGGTCTGGGGGCTAGGCTACGAAAACGAGCTGCATCTGCTGCGCGTCAACGTGAGCAACTTGCGGCGCAAGATCGAGGCCGATCCCAGCCGTCCCCATTACATCGTTACCGAGCCGGGCGTGGGCTATCGTCTGCGGGTGTAGGTACACACAGCGACGGTTGTATCACTTGCCAAAATCTCAAACCCTGCTATGATCCGGCGGGTTTTGGAACTATGTCGAGTAAAACGCTGGTGCGACTTCCGGGTTTGGCCGATGTCCATGTTCACCTCCGCGTTCCTGGGGGTGAGCACAAGGAGGATTTTTTCACCGGCACAGCCGCTGCAGTCGCCGGGGGATTTACCACCGTGTTGGCGATGCCCAACACCACCCCACCTCTCGTAACCCGTGAAGCCCTTCACGCCGTTCAGCAGCAAGCCCAAATGGTTGCCTTATGCGACGTGCATTTCTATGCCGGCGCCTCGCCCGACCACTTGGACGAATTGCCCCTGTTGGCTCAAGACACCGTTGGTCTCAAGCTCTACGCCGATCAGACTTACGGCCCTTTGCGTGTAGATGACCTTGCCACCCTGCTTTCCTGCTTCCAGCAATGGCCCCGCACCAAACCCATCGCTATGCACGCCGAGGGTTGCACCATCGCGGTCGGCATTGGACTGGCGGCGGCGTTTGGACGCCCCGTTCACTTCTGCCACGTCAGCCGCGCGGACGAGATCGCGCTGATCGCCCAGGCAAAAGCCAACGGGCTGCCCGTCACTTGCGAAGTCACGCCGCACCACCTCTTCCTCACGGAATCCGACGCTGCCCGGCTCGGCCCGCTGGGCGACATGCGCCCACGCCTGGCGACGCAGGCTGACGTGGACGCGCTCTGGGCGCATCTGGACACGACCGTGGACTGCATCGCTACCGACCACGCGCCGCACACGCTCGCCGAGAAGCGCGGGTCGGATGCGCCGCCCGGCGTCCCTGGCCTGGAGACGGCGCTGCCGTTGATGCTCACTGCCGTCGCCGAGGGGCGCCTCTCGATGGAGCGGCTCGTCGCTTTGATGGTCCACAATCCCCGGCGGATTTTCGCCCTGCCGGAGCAGCCGGAGACGTGGGTGGAAGTTGATCTCGCCGCCCGTTACACGCTATCCGACGCCAACCTCCGTACCAAATGTGGCTGGACTCCCTTTACCGGGATACCTGTCCAGGGCAAAGTCCACCGCGTCCAGTTGCGCGGTCAAATCATTTTTGAGGATGGTCTTATTGTTTCAGAGAGAACCCGCTTTTGAGGCGGGTTCTTTTTTTGTCAGTTTGGGGCTCAGGGGTTGGTGATTGGGGATTAGGGGAGCAAATACTTTACCTAATCCCCAATCCCTAGTCCCTAATTACTCAGGAAAGGAGCGAACGATGGAGCATACAAAAGATTTACCCAAGTTGTTTGATTTTGAGAAGATGGTGCAGAAAAACGTCAATGGCAACGGCATGACCGGGATGGACATCCTTTCGGTGGATCAGTTTGACCGGGAGCACCTGGCCTACATCTTCAGCCGGGCGCACGAGATGCGCGAGCTGGTGGAGCGCGTGGGGGCCTGCGACTTGTTGAAGGGCTACATCCTGGCGTGTTTGTTCTACGAACCGAGCACGCGCACGAGCGCTTCGTTCATCGCGGCGATGGAGCGGCTGGGCGGGAGTGTCATCCCCATCACCCAGGGTGTGCAGTTCAGCAGCGTCAGCAAGGGCGAAAGCCTACCGGACACGATCCGCACATTGGAGCAGTATTCCGACGTGATCGTGCTGCGCCACCCGGAGATCGGGTCGGCGAAACTGGCGGCGGACTATGCCGCTGTACCGGTCATCAATGCCGGGGATGGGGCCGGCGAGCATCCCACGCAGGCGTTGTTGGACTTGTTTACCATTCAAGAAGAATTGGGCCACCTCGAAGGGTTGAAAATTGCGATGGTGGGCGACCTGCGTTACGGGCGCACCGTCCACTCTCTCACGCGCCTGCTGATGCAGTATGAGGACGTCAGTCTGCGTTTCGTCTCCCCCGACACACTGCGTCTGCCGATGACCTTGATGAACGAGGTGATCGATCGCGGCGTCAAAGTGCGCGAGACGCCCGACGTGGCCGACGTGATCGAGAACGCTGACGTGTTGTACGTCACCCGGATTCAAAAGGAGCGCTTCACCGACCCCAAGCAGTACGAAGAGGTCAAGGATTGCTTCGAAATCACGCCTGAATTGATGGCGCGCGCGAAGGAGAAGATGGTGGTGATGCACCCACTGCCCCGCGTCGGCGAAATCCACTATCGCGTGGACGACGATCCCCGCGCGGCCTACTTCCGCCAGGTAAAGAACGGGATGTACGTGCGGATGACGCTGCTGGCGGCGGTGTTGGGGAAGGCGTAAAACGTAATGCGTAAAACGTAAAACGTAATGCTTTTATTATGTAGACCTTGCGTTTTGCGTTTTACGTTTCAAAAATTGGAGGATGTAATGTCAACTGAGTTTTTAAGCCAATTGAGTGAGGCGATTGCCCGCAATGATTCGCTGTTGTGCGTGGGGCTGGACCCGGACGCGCGGCGGTTTCCGGCGGATTTTTTACCGGACGCATCTCCGGCGGCGCGGGCGAAGGCGTTTTGCCTGTCCATCATCAAGCAAACCGCCGATCGGGTGTGCTGTTACAAGCCGAACAGCGCGTTCTTTGAGCAGTACGGCCCGGAAGGGTGGGCGGCATTGGCGGATGTGATCGCGGCGTGCCACGCGGCCGGCCTGCCCGTGCTGCTCGACGCCAAGCGGGGCGACATCGGCAACACGGCGGTGGCCTACGCGCGCGCCGTCTTCGAGGGCCTGGGCGCGGACGCCGTCACGGTCAGCCCCTATTTGGGGCAGGACAGCGTCGCGCCATTCCTGGCCTATCCGGGCAAGGCCATCTTCCTGCTGTGCCACACTTCGAACCCGGCGGCGGGCGAAGTGCAGCATCACGGCTTCCCGTCGCTGTTCGAGCACATCGCCGCGCGCGCCCAGACCTGGGGCAACGCGGCGCAGGTGGGCTTCGTCGTCGGGGCGACGCAGCCGGAGGCGCTGGCGGCAGTGCGCGCGCTTGCGCCAGACCGCTGGCTGCTCGCGCCGGGCGTCGGCGCGCAGGGCGGCGATCTGGCGGCGGCGCTTGAAGCGGGATTGGATGCGCAGGGCAGCGGGATGATCGTGCCGGTCTCGCGTGAGGTGCTCTACGCCGCCGACCCACGCGCCGCCGCATCCGAGTTGCGCGACCGCATCAGTCACCAGAGGGAAGCAATTCTCAACGGATTGAACGGATTGGAACGGATTGAGAAAAAATCCGTTTCATCCGTTCAATCCGTTGAGCTGATTTTGAAACTATACGAAGCCGGGTGCGTGAAATTCGGCAATTTCACGCTGGCTTCGGGCAAGCAATCGCCGATTTACGTGGATTTGCGGCGGGTGATGTCGTTCCCGGCGCTCTTCCGGCAGGCGGCGGCGGCTTATGCGGCCATCGTGCGCAATCTGGCGTTTGACTGCGTCGCGGCTGTTCCTTACGCGGCGCTGCCGGTGGCGTCCGCCGTCGCGTTGACGCTGGATCGTCCGCTGATTTATCCGCGCAAAGAGGCGAAGGCGCACGGTACCGGGCAGAAGGTGGAAGGGGCCTTCGCGCCGGGGCAGGTCGCCGTCGCCATCGAGGATGTCATCACCACCGGCGGCAGCATTTTGACGGCGTTGGAGACGCTGCAAGACGTCGGCCTCACGGTGCGGGACGTGGTGGTGCTCGTTGACCGGGAGCAGGGCGGGGGCGCGGCGCTCGCCGAGAAGGGCTACCGGCTGCACACCGTCCTCACCATCCACCAAATCCTGGACACCCTGCACGCGGAGAAGCGTATAGACGGGGAGACGTTGGCGCGGGTGAAGGCGTATCTGGCGGAGTGATTTTTCTCAACGGATTCAACGGATTTAGCGGATAGGCTTCCGTTCCATCCGTTGAATCCGTTGAGGCCGTTTTTAGGGAGGGAGCTATGGAAATCCGAGTGGGGACAATTGACGATGCGGTGAGCATTTCCGAGTTGAACGTAGACGTGCAGAACATCCACGCGGCGGCGCTGCCGGCCATCTTCAAGCCGGTCTCGGACGGGAGTTTTGCGCTGCCTTACATCACGCAATGCCTGGCCGATCCGCAGAACCACTTCTTCATCGCCAGTGTCGCGGGCGAAGACGTGGGGTACGTCTTTGCGCGCGTCGTCCGCCGCATGGAAAGTGCGTACACGTATGCCAGGGGGCAGGTCTACATTGACCAGATTGCCGTCAAGCCGGCGTATCAGGGGCAGGGCTGCGGCGCGGCGCTCATCCAGGCGGTGCGCGATCTGGCAAAAGCGGAGCAGATTGAGACGGTCGCCCTCGATACGTGGGCTTTCAACGACAAAGCGCAGGCATTCTTTGCGCGGCAGGGGTTTACACCGTTCAATATACGGATGTGGATGCAGGTTGAGATATAGTACCAATTTCTGATTTCTCATTTCTCGTTTCTTCCAAAGGATGCTCTATGCCTGATGTAACCTGTCATTTTCTAAACTTGACTTTGCGCAATCCCATCATCCTCGCCTCCGGCATCCTCGGCACGAGCGCGGACTTGCTGGAACGGGCGGCGCGGGAAGGCGCGGGCGCGGTCACGGCGAAGAGCTGCGGGCCGACGCCGCGCGCCGGACATCCCAACCCGGTGGCGGTGGATTGGGGCCACGGGCTGATCAACGCTGTCGGCCTGAGCAACCCCGGCGCAGCGGAAGAGGCGCGGATGCTGGCGGAAGCGCGCGCGCGTCTGGAACCGCTCGGCGTCCCCCTGATCGCCAGCATCTTCGCCGGGACGACGGCGGAGTTCGGCGAGGTGGCGCGCACGATCACGGCAGCGCGTCCGCACCTGATTGAAGTCAATATCTCGTGCCCCAACGTCGCCGATGAGTTTGGGACGCCATTTGCGGCCTCGTGCGAGAGCGCGGCGGCGGTTACGGAGGCGGTGAAGCGCAACGTCGGCGACATCCCCATCGCCGTCAAACTCGCGCCCAACGTGCCGGACATCGCCCGCATCGCCGCTGCCGTGGTGGAAGCCGGGGCGGACGCGATCACGGCCATCAACACGATGCCCGGCATGGTGATCAATGCGGATGCCGGCCGCCCGGTGCTTTCTAACCGGATCGGCGGCATTTCTGGTCCCGCGCTCAAGCCGATTGCCCTGCGCTGCGTCTACCAGATCGCGCGGACCGTCCGCGTCCCCATCATCGGCACGGGCGGCGTGACCGATGGCCGGGACGCCGCCGAGATGCTGCTGGCCGGCGCCACCGCCGTTGGCGTGGGATCGGCGGTGTGGACTCGCGGGGTGGGGGTGTTGGGGGAGATTGCGGCGGAGTTAGCGGCATGGATGGCGCAGGAAGGCTACGCCAATTTGCGCGAACTGCGGGCCGTGATGCTTCCTCGACAGTAAACCACGAATCTTCACGAATCTTCACGAATGGGAAATCAAAATTAGTGTAGATTCGTGTGGATTCGTGGTACAATTTGGAACGCCGTCATCCTGACGGCATACATGCCAGCAAGCTGCTGGCGCTCCACGACTATTTTCAGAGGAATTCATCACTAACCGGTGGTTCACCAGCGGTTGGATGAAAAGATTTTCTCAACGGATTCAACGAACTTTAACGGATATTTTTCCGTTTAATCCGTTCAACCCGTTGAGACTATTTTTGGAGGAAATAAGTATGACCGATAAAGTAATCTATTCGATGATGCAGGTAGGCCGCATTTATCCCCCCAACAGGAAAGTCTTGCACGACATCTCGTTGGGGTTTTTCTATGGCGCGAAGATCGGCGTCTTGGGACTGAACGGTGCCGGCAAATCCACGTTGCTGCGGATTATGGCCGGCATAGATCCGGACTATATCGGCGAGATCGCCATGTCCAAAGGGTACACGGTGGGGATGTTGGAACAGTCCCCGCAACTGGACGAGGCGAAAACCGTCCAGGAGGTGATCGAGGAGGCCGTGCAGCCGATTAAGGACTTGCTGGCGCGTTACGACGAGGTCAACGCGCAGTTTGGCGATCCGGACGCGGATTTCGACGCGCTGGCCGACAAGCAGGCGAAGTTGCAGGACGAAATTGATCGCCTGGATGCCTGGAACCTGGACAGCCATCTGGAGATGGCGATGCAGGCGTTGGGCTGCCCGCCGCCGGAGACGCTCATCCGCGTGCTTTCGGGTGGGGAACGCCGCCGGGTGGCGCTGACCCGCTTGCTGCTCACCGAGCCGGACATCCTGCTGCTGGACGAGCCGACCAACCACCTCGACGCCGAGTCCACCGCGTGGTTGGAGCATCACCTGCGCGACTACAAGGGCACCGTGATCGCCGTGACGCATGATCGTTACTTCCTGGACAATGTGGCCGAGTGGATTCTCGAACTGGATCGCGGCTACGGCATCCCCTGGAAGGGCAACTATTCCTCCTGGCTGGAGCAGAAGCAGGAACGGCTGCGCGTGGAGGAGAAGGTCGCCTCGAAGCGGCAGAAGACGTTGGAGCGCGAGCTGGAATGGATTCACCTGGCGCCCAGGGCGCGGCAGGCCAAAGGCAAGGCGCGTGTGACCGCCTACGAACGCCTGCTGGATCAGGAATCCGAGCGCTACCGCGAAGATTTGGAGATCTACATCCCGCCCGGCCCGCGCCTGGGGGACCTGGTGATTGACTTCGAGGGCGTGCGCAAGGGCTTCGGCGACCGGGTGTTGATCGAGGATTTGAGCGTCAGCATCCCGCCGGGGAGCATCGTGGGGGTGATCGGCCCGAACGGCGTGGGCAAGTCCACGCTGCTGAAGATGATCGCCGGGCAGGAAGCGCCGAATGCGGGCCGGATTCGCATCGGCGAGACGGTGGAACTGGCGTTTGCGGATCAGACGCGCGCGTTGGATGGCGAGAAGACGGTGTGGGAGGAAATCACGGGGGGCGTGGATACCCTGATTTTGGGCAAGCGCGAGGTCAATTCGCGCAGCTACGTGGCCTCCTTCAACTTCACCGGCTCCGACCAGCAGAAGCAGGTGAAGGCGCTTTCCGGCGGTGAGCGCAACCGCGTCCATCTGGCGAAAACCCTGAAAGCCGGGGCCAATGTGATTATGCTGGACGAGCCGACCAACGATTTGGACGTGAACACGCTGCGCGCTCTGGAAGATGCGTTGGAGAACTTTGCGGGCTGCGCCATCGTCGTCAGCCACGACCGCTGGTTCCTGGATCGCATCGCCACGCACATTCTGGCCTTTGAGGGGGACGGCCAGGTGCGCTTGTTCTTTGGGAGTTGGTCTGAGTACGAGGAAGACCAGCGCCAACGCTCCGGCAAAAGCACTGAAAAGAGCCGGAAGCATTCGGCGTTGAAGCGGAGTTGAGTGAGAGCCTGCCTTCATCCTCGGGGGCAGAGCAAAGTAAACCGGCCAGGTTGGTATCAACCTGGCCGGTGCGTTGGAAGGAACTTTTTCTTTTGTCTATCCAGGATATTTGGCCTGTTGAAGAGGTCGTTCTGATCCTGGATACCTCTGCCCCAAACTTCTCAGCCGTTGTTCAGGTTTCTCACAGGTTGTTCTTTCATACTGTATCTGTGTGTCAATATTGAATTTGAAGCGTGCAAGTAGTTTGGCGAGATTTATTGCAATGCTCTCAGCAAATATTCAGCTTTTTATCAGCTTTTATTTAGTGTATTCTCAGGAAATGGAGATAGAATCATTGTGTATGGAAACGCAGAACGCGAATATATCTGAGAATGTACGCGCTGTGCTCGGCAGTCATTTGGCAACCATAAGGTAATACATGATGGAGGTACTATGTTGAAAGGTTTGAGAGTTACGGGGATGTTAGCAGTCGCAGCATTGTTGGTACTGAGCAGCGTCAGTACTGTTTTCGCTGGTGGTAGCGATGGCGTGTATGGGTTGATTTTCATTGACAGTAACCTGAACGGTGTTTGGGATCAGGGTGAATCTGGTTATGCCGGGGTGAAGACGGAATCGGTTGTGTACGGCGAAACCGTAGTGAAGTACGTGGGTACTACCATTACGTTAAGCCCCGACGACGGCGCTACGGCTTACACTCTGGAATCTGCCGGGTATCGGGCGTTGACGTCCGACGAAATCGAGAATGGCATGACCACGGTTTGCAGTTACCAGGACACAACCGTGGCTGATGGCGCTGATGAGGACACTGACCCCGACATGAATGCGTCACCGGTACGCCCCTGCGAGGGGACGTGGGGGTTGCGTCCGGCTGGGGAAGCCGGCACAGTCTGGAAAGTCTGGGTGACGGCGCCAGCCGGCTACGTCGTGACCTCACAGAATCCGCAGTATTACACCGTCGGCAGTGACACGGCCACGCTGGATTTCGGTATCGCTCCGGTAGGTGCGGGTGGCGCCACGTCCAGTACAACGACAGCCGTCAGCGCCACCAGTGCAGTGATCTTGCCGGTTACGGGGATGACGCTCGGTTTTGCGGCCCTCGCTCTAGTAGTCGGCGGCGGCGCGATGGTAGTCGTGGGATCGAAACTACACAAATAATTATTTTCTGCTAAATGACTGCATCCATTAGCCCCGACTTCAGCCGGGGCTGGTTTTATTGAGACAACGGTGGGCGGGGAACTTAATGTTGAGGACAGAGCGAAAAATAGCCAATAAAAACCTTTCCAAAGGGGTTGTTGGGTTGGGTGGACTGTTGCTGGCGCTCGGCGGACTGATCGGCTTAATACCTCTGTGGTCTGCCTATGGCCCTGGACGCGTCACCGATCTGGAGTTCGTCGCGCCCTACACCACCGTCACAGAGACAGCTACCCTTCCTGTTTCTGTGACGGCGACCCCGGAAGCGGTTGCTCCCACTCTCCAACCCACGCTACCATCTACCACCACTCCTTCGACTGTGTGGGGACAATTACCGTCATCCGTCATTCCCACAGAGGCGTCGCTCACCACTTCAACGCTCACGCCCATCGCCGCGCCGACGGTCACTGCGCTCCCCGCATCCACCGCCACGCCCACCGCGCAGGTTTCCGAAGCCTGGCGACTGATCATTCCTTCCATAGACTTGAACGTCGTTATTGTGGGAGTGGGGATGGAGGTACAGCAGGTGTCAGGACAGTCTGTGCTCACTTGGGATGTGCCGGATTTCTATGCGGCGGGCTGGCACACCGACTCTGCCCGGCCAGGGGCGGCCGGCAACATGGTCCTCAATGGTCACAACAACGTCAACGGCAAGGTTTTTCGTTATTTGGATCAAATCAATCCAGAAGATGAGATTATCATCCGGGCTGACGGCGTTGACTATCGCTATATTGTCACCGAGCGCCACCTGATCAAAGACAAATGGGTTTCCTTCCAGGAGCGCATGGTTAACGCGCAGTGGATCCAGCCCACCGCAGATGATCGACTAACCCTGGTGACGTGCTGGCCTTACACGAGTAATACTCACCGGCTCATTGTGGTGGCCAGGCCGGTGCTATCCACAGTACCGGCCGTTACTCCCACACGCGGGTTGGAGTAGGCTGCGTTGGCTATTCCGTCCGCGCGATCAAGTCCGCGACGGGCGCCAGCGCCACGTCCACCTCGCCGCGCACGGTGGTGGTAAACACCACATACTCTTCCCCGATACAGAAGCGCGGGTGCGGGTCAATGTGATAGTTCGCGCCGGCGTAATTCGGCATCTCCGGGTTGTTCACCAGCCGCACGCTCTTGCCCGTCTCGCGGTTAAGGAAGTTCACCGTCGAGGGACAGCCCCGGTAGAAACGCGGATTGGCGTCCCCGATCAAGTACTTGCCCGTCGCGGAACTGTGCGAGTGCCAACGGCCCCCCGGCCATGCGATCTCTTCCACGGCCTGCGTGGCGAGGTTCACTCGCCAGACGCCCGTATCGCTCTTGATGCACCACACGTGCTGCCCGTCCGGATCCCACCACTCGTGCGTCAGGCGTGTGGGCGTGGGCATGATGGGGTGGGGCGTCTCTCCCTTGCGGATGAGCCACAGCCGGTCTTCGATGGGGAAGCGCAGGCCCGTGATCGGATCGGGGTGGTTCTCCTGCGCGAACAGCACGCAATTCGGATCGGTGGGGCTGAATTGCGCGTGGTTGTAATTGCGCTGGAAGGTGTGCCACAGCTCGAAGTCGCCGCCAGCCACCGGCAGCGCGCCGAAGACGTACTGCAGGCCGACCGCCGCGTCAATGAAAAACGCGCGCCCATCCGCTGAAAGCGTCAAATGCGTCGCTACCCGCTCGACGGGCCGCAGCTTGACCAGGTCTTCCGGCAGTCGTCCCACCAGTTCCGCCGGCTCGCGGGGATCGGGACTGCGCCGCCAGACCGCCGCGCCCATCCCCCAGTACACCGTCCCGGTGACCGCATCCAGATAGGGCGAGGCATGGTTGAACTGCGTGTCGGGGAAGTGGCGCACCTCCTGCGTGACGAAATCCACCACGCCGAGCGTGCGTCCCTGCGCCGCCGTGCCCGACGGCGGGAACGCGCAGTAGAACCACAAGTAGCGCCCATCGCGCGTCAGACTTCCATTGACGAAGTAAAACGCCTCCTGCACCGGCGCGACTTTCTGCGTGAGAATATAGCTGGTCACGCCGGATTCCGGGTTTGTCCACGGGGTAAACAATTTCGATTGGGCTAATGCTAACATTTTGACCTCCGATTTTAAAGGTACGTCCTTTACCAAAGTTGGATTTCTCCATTTTAGTCCCTTCCCGCCTTCTCTGCAAAGGTGCGCGGCTGAAGGGGGGCGTTTCATGTTTAGGGCAAGACCTGACAGGTTTACGGGGAACTTGGTAGCCTCGGCCTATCGGCAAAGCGGTGCTTTGAGTTCTCCGTGGCCCCACGGAAAACCTGTCAGTACATCGTAAATTAAGTTTCCTTAAACTTTTCGTTCTCAGACTGTACCTTAACATAGTGTGAATTGAGCTTGGAACGGGCCGATTGAATTGAGAACTGCCAGGTGATTTTGATTTTCTTGGCTTTCCGAT
>DAOUGD010000248.1:0-2017 GCA_034429475.1 Anaerolineae bacterium | reverse complement strand
AACGTGAGGCTTTCATTGTGAAAGCCTCACGTTTCACGTTTTAAAGATCGCTTTACAACGTAACAACGCGATTTTCTTTCCGCGCCTGCTCCGCCGCAAAGACCATCAAATGTGATTCGAGCGTCTCGTCGGGGCCGGAGAGGATTTGGGTCTGATCCTCGTCGAGGAGGGCCTGGCTGAAGTGGCGCATCAACCAGTAATCGCCGCCCCCGTGCCCGCCGAGGGCCGAGCCGGTATCCACGTCGGTGTCTATCGTTTCGGTGCGGTCGGTCATAAAGTCGTAGTGGTGGAGGCGCCGCCCATCGCCGGTCAACTCGCCGCGCGTGCCGAAGAGGCGCGTTTCGCGGTCGCGCATCCGCGTGAAGGCCGTCATCGTGAAGCTGGCCGTCCGCCCGCCCGCGAACTGCATGGCGACGACCTGGTTGTCCACCACGTCGTTGTCGCAGGCGTAGACGCAGCGCCCGTAGGGGCCGGTGCTCAGCGCCTCCAATACGTTCTCGTAGGTAACGTCCGGCGTCAGGACGCTGGTGGGCCAGCCGGTGTGCCCGCGTTCCAGCGCGGTCAGGTAGATGCGCTTGGCGGAGTAGGGACAGGTCACTTCCACGGCGCAGTCGAGGCAGCGGTCGCTCGCGCCCTGGGGCTGCTCTGCTTTGCGGAAGTGTTTGAGCGTTCCGAAGGAGGAGAGCGATTCGCAGCGAACCCCCATGATATAGCTTAACCAGTCCATATCGTGGCAGGATTTGGTGAGCAGCATCGGCCCGGAGGCGGCCTCGTTGCCCCAGTTGCCGCGCACGAAGGAGTGCGCCTGATGCCAGAAGCCCACCGGTTCCAGGTGTTGGATGTTGACCAGGTCGCCCATCGCGCCGGACGTGACGAGCGCCTTGAGTCGCTGCGTGTAGCGGGTGTAGCGCAGAACGTGGCACACGCCGAAGAGCACGCCCGCTGCTTTCACCGTGTCCACGATGGCGTGGCACTCCTCCGGGTTGGGGGCCATCGGCTTCTCCAGCAGGATGTGATAGCCGAGGCGCGCAAAAGCGAGGGCCGGCGCGGTGTGCATCTGATCCTGCGTGGCGATGATGACCGCATCCGCGAACTTGGGCCGCGCGGTGGCGTCCTGCCAATCGGTGAAGACATTGTCTGCCGGGATCGTGTGTGCGGCGACCAATCGCTCGCGGTACGGCGCGCGCGGCTCCGCCACGCCGACGACTTGCCCTCTGTCGGGGAATTCGCGGAAGTAGGTGGCGTATCCACTGCCTCGTGATCCGGCGCCGATGATGAGAATTTTGGGGTTGTGCATAGGGTGTCCTCCGAAAATAACAGGATTTACGGAATGATAGGATCAACCATTCGGTTAATCCGTTGAATCCATTGCCCCATTTTTTTGTTACTCGGTCAAGCGGAAACTTTGCCCGATTTCTTCAAAGGTGGGGACGTAGTCGTCGGACAGTGAAGTTGGCGCGATCATCGTGACGACATACGCTGTGCTGCCATCGAGGGCCAGGTATTGGACTATCGTTACCTGAACGGGGTCGCCGGTGGTGCTGGTCTGGCTCATTTCGTAGGTGAGTTTTTCCGCATCCAGGTTGGCTAACTCCACCCGCTCGTGTTCTACGGTTCCTTCAGTGGCCAAGGCTTCGATTTGTTTGAGATTGAGGGCTACGTAGGTGTCCAATGGCGCCTCAAATCCCAAATCCATTTTCAAGACATTGAGGTTCGCCAGAAAGCCGGCTTCTAAAGCATCCAGAGAGGTATCCATCCCATAGAATTTCAGCCCACTTGCCATCAGCGCGCGGAGGCTGTCGCTGCTGAGGTATTTCCCGATGGTGGGGTTCTGTTCCCCAGCTATCTCCAGGGCATCTTCGTAGGTTTCCGGGTCCAATGTAATCTGTAACCATTCCGGCGGCAGCGCAAGCGTGAATCCCTCCTGGGATAATTCGTACAGGACCCAGTCATTTTCGAGGGTGGACGTGATCACCGGCGCGGTGGCCGACGTCGGGGTGTCGGTGGGGCTGGGGGT
>DAOUGD010000247.1:0-8395 GCA_034429475.1 Anaerolineae bacterium | reverse complement strand
ATCGCGTGACCCAACTTGGCCGCCGTGTCATGTCGACTGTCGTGCAATTTCGTTTGTCCGATTTCCCTAAAACTTATTGCTCTATATGATTCTCGCGAATGTTGTTAATGTTCTTGGGTAACACTGTAATGACTTTACAGTAAAAGCCTTACGTTTCACGTTTCACGTTTTACGCACCTGATACAAAAAACGCCGGGATAAGTTTCCTGGCGTTTTTTGTTCCCCCTATTCTACGGTATACTTACCTTCAACCACATTTCACAAACGGAGGTTATGGATGAAGCTCACTGAACCCCCCGCCCGCGCGGCGGATAACGAAGAACGGGTTGAAATCTTATTGCAGCAAATGACGCTGCGCGAAAAAGTCTCCCTGCTTTCCGGCAAAAACAACTGGGAAACTGTCCCCATTGAACGGCTCGGTATCCCCTCGCTGGTGATGACCGACGGCCCGCACGGCGTGCGCACCGACAAGTCCTCCTTTCGAATAGATAGCCCGGCGACCTCCTTCCCCACCGGCGTCTCGATGGCGGCGAGCTGGGATCCCGCCCTGATCGAGCGCGTCGGCGCGGCCCTGGCCGAGGAGACCCGCGCCCTCGGCTGCGACATCCTGCTCGGCCCGTGCGTCAACATCGTGCGCGTCCCGCTGGCCGGGCGCAACTTCGAGGCCTACGCCGAAGACCCCTACCTGGCCGGGCGCATCGGCACAGCCTGGGTCAAGGGCTTGCAGGGCAAAGGCGTCGGCGCCTCGCTCAAGCATTACGCCTGCAACAACCAGGAAATCGAGCGCAGCCGGGGCGATTCGGTGATAGACGAACGCACGCTGCGCGAAATCTACCTCGCCCAGTTCGAGATGGTGGTCAAAGAAGCCAAGCCCTGGACGGTGATGTGTTCCTACAACCGCATCAACGGCGATTACGCCAGCGAGAACTACTACCTGCTTACCCACATCCTGAAGGGCGAGTGGGGTTTCGAGGGCGTCGTCGTCTCCGACTGGGGCGCCAACCACACCATCGTCGAATCGGTGGAAGGCGGCCTCGACATCGAAATGCCCGGCCCGGCGAAATACTACGGGCGGCTGCTTGAGGAAGCCGTCCGCAACTGGCAGGTGGACGAAGAAGTCATTGACGAAGCCGCGCGCCGGATGCTGCGGATGATCGTCCGCTCCGGGCGGCTGGACGACCCGGCCCGAATTCCCGCCGGTTCCGTGAACACCCCAGAGCACCAAACCCTGGCCCGCGAACTGGCCGAAGAGTCCATCACCCTGCTGAAGAACAGCGGCATTCTGCCCCTCAAAGGCGTCAAAACCCTCGCCATCATCGGCCCGAACGCGGCAGAGTGTCGCATCGGCGGCGGCGGCAGCTCGTATTTGGAGCCGCCTTACCGCGTCAGCCCGCTGGAAGGGTTGCAAGCCGTCCTCGGCAACAGTGTTGCCCTCATCTACGAACAGGGCTGCGACAACGACGAGGAATTGCCGGCCCTCAAAGCGGAATACCTCACCCTGCCCGACGGCAGCGGCGCGGGCCTACTCGGCGAATTTTACAATACCGCCGATTTCTCCGGCGCGCCGATCGCCACGCGCGTGGATGACAGGCTGGACCGATGGTATGTCCGCGTGCCGGAAGGCATCAACCGCAACGCCTATGCCGCGCGCTGGACGGGCGTGCTGACCGTCCCCACCGGCGGGCGCTACGCGCTCAAGCTGCAAACCTCCCAGCAATGCCGGCTGATTCTCGACGGCAAGCTGCTGTTGGAAACGGCGACTGCGGCTCCCGGCGAATGGTTTAGCGCCCCAGCGCAGACCTTCGTTGCGTTGGAAGCCGGGCGGGGCTACGCGCTCACCGTGGAGTACGTCAAATCGCCCGACGTGGACCCCACCGCCCTCTACCTGCGCGGCGTCTACGCGCCCGATCCCGACGACCGCCTGGAGCGCGCCGTCGCCCTCGCGCGGCAGTCCGACGTCGCCGTCATCTTCGGCGGGATGCCCACTGGCTTCGAAAGCGAAGGCCACGACCGCCCGCACATGCGCCTGCCGGGCGCGCAGGACGAGCTGATCCGCGCGGTGGCCGCCGCCAACCCCAACACCGTCGTCGTCCTCAACGCCGGTTCGCCCGTCGAAATGCCGTGGGCCGACGCTGTCGCCGCCATCGTCCTGGCCTACTATCCGGGGCAAGAGGGCGGGAACGCCGTCGCCCGCGTCCTCACCGGCGCGGTCAACCCCTCCGGCAAACTCTCGGAGACGTTCCCCCGGCGCTACGAGGACAACCCGTCCTTCATCAACTATCCAGGGACGCGCGAAGTCGTCTACGGCGAGGGCCTCTTCGTCGGCTACCGCTACTACGACACGAAGGACGTCGTGCCGCTGTTCCCGTTTGGGCACGGTCTCTCGTACACCACCTTCGCCTACAGCAACCTCAAGCTGGCGGAGCAGGTTAAGCCGGGCGAGCCGGTAGAAGTCAGCGTGACGGTCACGAACACCGGCAGCGTGGCGGGCAAGGAAGTTGTGCAGCTCTACGTGGCGGACAAAACCGCATCCCTCGCCCGCCCCCAGAAGGAGCTGAAACGCTTCGCCAAGATCGCGCTGGAACCGGGCGCGAGCCAGACCGTCACCTTCACCCTCGACGAGCGCGCCCTGGCCTTCTACGACCCGTACAAAGCCGAGTGGGTCGCCGAACCGGGCGAGTTTGAGGTGCTGATCGGCAGTTCCTCGCGGGACATTCGCCTCGCGGGGACATTTGGGCTGGAAGCGTAAGCATTTGTGCCATTACCGGCCAGATCGGAACGTACCTCGGTCTGGCCGGTATTTTGAGAACGAGTACGGAGTTTGCTGGCTATGATGCGATTACGCCATCTCTTCAATAATCCAGATCTGGCCGAAATGCTGGTGAAAAACTGGGAGTATGATGAATCCTCTCTCGACCTCTTCCAGTATTTTCGCATATCGGCCAACGCCATCTACCCTTTCAAGAGGAATGGCGAGATTTGCCTGTTGCGCTGCTGCCCGACCTCAGAAAAAACGTGGGAAAGCATTATCGCAGAACTTGAATTTATCGGCTATCTGCGCGGCAGACACTACTCCGCCTTAGAACCCGTGCCCTCCAAAACTGGCGACGAGGTCATACAGAAGTCAACCCCCTGGGGGGACTACTACGCCAGCGTTTTCAAGCGGGTCAAGGGCGATCAACTGAGCCGGTTGAGCTTCAATGACGAAATCATAGCCACGTATGGCGCGGCGCTCGGCCGGCTCCACAGCCTATCCGGCGAATACACCGCCCCGAAAACCAGGCGCTGGACGCATGAGGATGTTTTCAACTGGATTGAAGAGACGCTGCGCGATCTCCCGGTAGGAAAACTGCCTTTGGACGAATTGAGGCTTCTCAAAGACTATTTTTCCGGCTTGCCCATCAACCCGGCGACTTATGGCCTGATACACTACGACTTTGAAACGGACAACGTCTTTTATGATGACGCGACAAAGTCCTGTAGCGTGATTGATTTTGACGATGCGATGTACCATTGGTATGGTATGGACATCGTGCAAGCGCTGGACAGCCTTAAAGATGAAATCGCAGCGGATGAGTTTTCTCATAAGAAAGCGGTGTTTATCGAAAGCTACCGGGGCGAATATGCCATTGATGACGACCTGTTAGCCGCCCAACCGGCCTTCAGACGGTTTGCCAATCTGTATGGCTATACCCGCGTTGTGCGCGCGATGCAGGAAAGTTGGGAAAAAGAGCCGGAGTGGCTGGTAGAACTACGGGCGAAACTGACGGAATCGCTGGTGGCGGATTCGGAATGCTTCGGGCAACCAATCGAGGTTGCGTCGTAAACCGGAAAGATGCATGCTTTGAGAAATAAGATGGACACTGCTTCTTCGTTTTTCCAACGGCTCCGCTGCCTCCTTGGGCGTCACACCTGGGATGGCTGTGTCTGCCGGGCGTGCGGCAAGACGCGCCACGAATGGCGCCTCACCGACACCGGAGCAGAACGCAGCGAGCCGCTGGCGAACTTTATGGATGAGGCGGGTTACTATTGTAACAAGTGTGTCCGCTGCGGGAAGTGGAAAACGTAATTTTCAGAAATGGAGGTAAACGCATGGAAGCCACTCCAACACTATCCCTGGCAATGTTAAAATCAATCCAATTCGTTATCGGACAGGATGGTCGCCCCACGGCGGTTCAGATAGGCATTGACGCCTGGAATTCACTCCTGGATTGGCTGGAAAACAATGAGGATCGCGCCCTGGTAAAAGCGTCCATTCCTCAACTACGCAACGGCCCAACAAAAATTAAAGTGATGCATTGGAAAGATATTCGAGATGAATGGAACGATCCAAAGACAGGAGTGGCTGAGTGAATAGAGCCCCCGACAAAACAACCCCTTTTCCACCCTGGCAAGGCCTTGCAATGGCCGGTGGGGGAGGCCTCCTATTGGCTGTGATTGATACCTTCGTTCCATCAGGTATTGTATTGTATCCCGCAGGAATCGTGGGGGCGTTTGTTGCCGCGTCCATATTTAAGTATGGTCACTTCAAAAATGAAAGGGAATTTCTCAAGGCGATAGTTGTCGCAGTCGCTCTATGCATTGTAAGCAGCATTTGGGCTGGCTTATGTAGACACGCACTATGTTCGCTACTTTGCATGTCCTGGAAACTAAGTTTATGCAAGTATTGTTCAATAGAGTCTGTGAAAACCCTGGTTTTTATCGGGGGAACTATTTCTGTATTGATGGGCGTATTGCTTTCATTTACCTTGGGGAAGAAAACTTTGACACGTAAACCTTGAAACTGTACTTGTGCCCTACACAAGGAACAAACTATGCCAATCATTCAACGTCCTTACTCCGGTGAAGCCGACAAAGCTCTAATGTCCGCCCTCAGCCGCCAATTCCCATCGGACAACCTCCGCGTGACAGACCTTCCCTACCGGTTGAGTTCCTGGGCCTGCGACGACCCTGCAAACGTCGGCCTGTGGTTCGACGACGCGCGGCTCGTCGCGTGGGCCGTGCTACAGACGCCCTTCTGGACGCTGGATTACGCCTACCACCCCGACGCCGCCCCGGACATCCACCCGCACATCCTCGCGTGGGCCGATGAACGTGCCCGCGCTGCCTTAAAGACGCCTACCGGCCGTCCGACGTGGTTCGTCAACGTCTTCGCCGACCAATCCGATCGCCGCTGCGGCCTGGAAGCCGCCAGTTTTGTCGATCAAGACAATGCCGGGGAAGATGCGTGGGCGAAAGTCTTCCTTCGGTGTGACGCACTGCCCGCCGCACCTGGCGTCCTGCCAGATGGCTTCACGATTCGCCCACTTACCGGTGAATCTGAGGTTGCCGCCTATGTCGCGCTGCACCGCGCCGCCTTCGGCACCGAAAACATAACGGAACCCTGGCGCGGGCGGACTTTGCAGCGCCCAGAATACACCGCCGACCTGGACCTGGTCGCCGTCACGCCAGATGGTCACCTGGCCGCGTTCTGCATCGGCTGGCTGACGCCGGACGGCCCGCGTCGGGGTCAGATCGAGCCGTTGGGCGTCCACCCCGACTTCCAGGGCCGGGGATTGGGGCGGGACATCCTCATCGAAGGCTTACGGCGGCTTAGCGCGCACGGCGCAGAAGAAATCTTCGTCGAAACCGACACCTACCGCAACCCCGCGTTGGCTTTGTACACCTCAGTCGGGTTTCGCAAGGTGCGGGACATCTGCGTGTATGGTAAGAATTACGAATGAGCACTCCACTGCCTCCCCTCTATGAGCGCACGTTCAAAGAACAAGTGCGCGCTCAACTGGAGCTGCTGGTCGTCAAACGGCGCGGCATGGACGAAGCCGTGGCCGAGTTCAGCACGCGCTCGCCCGAAGCCGAGTATGAATTCGCGGCCAAGACGCTGAAAAAATTTGGCAAACGCACCCTGACGCCGCTCATCAAATCCCTCAACGACCCCGACGCCGCCATCCGCCTGGAAGCCGTGCTGGCCCTGAGCCGCCTGGGGCTGCCGCAAGCCATCGAAGCCATCCGCCCCTGCCTCCACGATGCGGAGGCAGAGGTGCGCCTCGCCGCCGCCCAAACACTCCGCAGTCTCGGTGATTCAAACGCCACGCCGCAACCTTGAATGAAAATTTTCCACCACAAAGGACCCAAAGCCTTTTCTCTGTGAACTCTGTGTTCTCTGTGGCAAGTGATACAAGGAGAGACACCATGAACCCGAATCCCTGGTTTGGCCTTCACCTCATCATCGGCGCCGACGCGCAATGCGCGGAACTGGCGCAGCAAGTCCCGGCGCTGGCGGCGCTGGGCGTCAACGTCCTCATCCCCGAAGTCAACTACGCCTACGCCTACGCCTCACACCCAGAATTGCGCGGCCCCAATCCCATCACAGCGGACCACGCGCACGCGCTGGCGCAGGTCTGCCGCGACCACGGCGTGCGCCTCATCCCCCAATTCCAATGCCTGGGGCACCAATCGTGGGCCGAAACGACCTTCGCGCTGCTCACCCAACACCCAGAATTCGACGAGACGCCGGGACAATTCCCCAACAACGCGGACATCTACTGTCGCAGTTGGTGCCCGCAGCATCCCGGCGTCAACCCCATCATCTTTGACTTGATGGATGAATTATTGGAGACCTTCGAGGCTGACGCGCTGCACGTCGGGATGGACGAGGTCTTCCTGATCGCGTCGGAGCATTGCTCGCGCTGCCAGGGCCACGATCCGGCGGTGCTCTTCGCGCAAGCGGTGAACGACTACCACGCGCACCTCGTCGGCAAGCGCGGCGTAGAGATGCTGCTGTGGGGCGACCGTCTGCTCGACGCCGAAGCAACCGGCTACGGGATGTGGGAGGCCGCCGCCAACGGCACGCATCCGGCGATTGACCTGATCCCGAAAGACATCGTCATCTGCGATTGGCACTACGAGGAGCGCACGGAATATTCCTCCGTGCCGTTCTTCCAGGAAAAGGGCTTCCGCGTGTGGCCCGGCGGCTGGAAAAACGTCGCCGCTGCCGGGCTGCTGCTGGATTACGCCATGCAACACGCCTCAGAGCGGATGCTCGGCTACCTGTGTACGACGTGGGGCGCGGTAAAAATAGCGGATTTGGCGACCTTCCCGTCTCTGCACCTGGCCGCCCAAAAGTTGACGGGCGCGGTCTGAATGGAGTCAACCGGGACGCACATCTCCCTCACCGGCGTCGTCCAGGGCGTCGGCTTCCGGCCCTTCGTCTACGCCCTGGCGACGCGCCTGGGGCTGCGCGGCTGGGTGCTCAACCACTCCGGCGGCGTCGAAATCGCCGTCGAAGGGCCGCCGGACGTCATCGCCGACTTCATCGCCCGCCTGCGCACGGAAGCGCCGCCGCTGGCGCGAGTCGAAAGCCTCCAGGCCGTCCCCGCGCCGCCGGTCGGCTATGCCGCCTTTGAAATCCGCCATTCGGAGGCGCAGGCCGGCCGCTACCAACTCATCTCCCCCGACGTCGCCACCTGCCCCGCCTGCTTGCGCGAGCTGTTCGATCCGGCGGACCGGCGTTACCGCTACCCCTTCATCAACTGCACCCACTGCGGCCCGCGCTACACCATCATCGCCGATATGCCCTACGACCGGCAAAATACCACCATGCGCGACTTTCCCCTTTGCCCCACCTGCCGCGCCGAATACGAAAATCCCGCCGACCGCCGCTTCCACGCGCAGCCCAACGCCTGCCCCGTCTGCGGCCCGCACCTCTGGCTGACCGATCCCTCCGGCAACCCGCTCGCGGGCGACGCGCACCACGCCGACAACGAAACCGTGCTGGCCCAGGCCCGCGATCTGCTTCTCTCCGGCAAAATCCTCGCGCTCAAGGGCTTGGGCGGCTTCCACCTGGCCTGCGACGCGACCAACGCCGCCGCCGTGCGCCTCCTGCGCAAGCGCAAGCGCCGCCCGCACAAACCCTTCGCCATCATGGCCCCCACCCTTGCCGCCGCCCGCCAATGGTGCGCCATCACGGAGGCCGAAGCCGAGTGGCTCGCCTCCCCCCAGGCGCCCATCCTGCTGCTGCACCGCAATAGCGCGGCGGGTGTGGCGGTGGATGTGGCCCCGGAGCAGACCACACTCGGCGTGATGCTGCCCTACACGCCGCTTCATCACCTACTGCTGCACGATGTAGGCCGTCCCCTGGTGATGACCAGCGGCAATCAAACCGACGAACCCATCGTCAAAGACAACGCCGAAGCCCTGGCGCGCCTGTCCGGCATCGCCGACGCCTTCCTCCTCCATAACCGCGACATCCTGAACCGCTGCGACGACTCGGTAGCACAAATAGCAAATAGCAAATGGCAAATAGCGAATGGCGAATTGGCGGATCAGCGGATCAGCGAGAAAGCGAGTCAGCGAATCAGCGAATCACCCCTGCTCCCCCTCACCCCCTCTCCCCCTC
>DAOUGD010000246.1:0-17642 GCA_034429475.1 Anaerolineae bacterium | reverse complement strand
ATCGCGTGACCCAACTTGGCCGCCGTGTCATGTCGACTGTCGTGCAATTTCGTTTGTCCGATTTCCCTAAAACTTATTGCTCTATATGATTCTCGCGAATGTTGTTAATGTTCTTGGGTAACACTGTAATGGCTTCTCTGTAAAAGTCTTACGTTTTACGTTTTACGTTTTACGTTTCACGTTTCACGATTCACGATATTCAACCCAACTTCCACCTGTTCTCGCAGCCACCCATTCAACCCTGCAATGTCCTCGCTTATCCGCCCGGCGGCGGCGATGAGTCGCCAGCGGCGGTATTCGGCCTTGTCGCCGGGGCGCAGCGTGAAGTAATGGGCGAGATAGGCGCGGGCGTACCAGCCGAGGGCGATTTTTTTCCAGCGGGTCATCGGGATGTCCATGTGCGCGACGCCTTCCAACACCGTGGTCGTCCGCGCCACATCCGCCAGCGGCGCGCCGGACATGGCGTCGGTCCAGTCAATGGTGCGCGGCCCGGCGGCGGTCATCAACACATTCCAGGGGTGGAAATCGCCGTGACAAAGCTGATGACCTTCCGGCGCCTCGGCCAGCATCTGCAACGCAGCGTCCTTGAGCGCGTCCGGCAAGCCTTTGGCCGCCCGAATCTTGTATCCCAACCGGTCGCGCTGCGCGGGCAGCCCTGGCGGCGCCTCGACTGCGTGCATCGCCACATGCAATTCCGCGAGCTGACGCGCCAATGGGATCAGCCGCCAGGGTTTGGCGGATAGAGCGTCGCCCATAGATTTTTCGGGCAGGCGTTCGTATTCCAGCCCCAGCCGCCCGTCAACCTCGACGAGGGCCCCTATCTGCGGCGCAGCGACGCCGGCCGCGCACACCGCGCGGGCAATGCGCAGTTCATAATGTACTGCGTCCGCCGGCATCCAGGTGCGGAACAGCTTCAACACCATCCCATCCCGCCAGGGATAAATTTCCGCCGTGCGGCCGGTAGCAATGGGCGATCCAAGTGGGGGTGGCGTCACTTAGCCATGCCTCCACAGAACGGTATGCGCATCAACATATCCCATGTCAAAAGCCCCTCGCCGTCCTCATTCCATCCGCTCTCGATCTGGAAGGCGGCGGCGAAGTAGAAGTTTTTGGGGAATTGGGGGCAGGTCATTCTATAAACCTCCGTTACGGGTATACGATTTTGTCCCGTTCCTGAAATGCGTAATTCGTGATCCGATGGGTGGTAGTAAACACACATGGCAAACCATCTGACGTTGTAGTTTCCGAAACGGTCTGACTCACGAGCCACGCCTCATTGGGCTGCAAAGATACAAGTTCTCCCTCATATTCAATCTTCACAGTTCCCGTAAGACTCACCGTATGTAAGGTCATCGTATCCAACGCAAAAGGCATTTCCTGGAACTTGTAAAGGCGGTTGCTTGCGCCGCCACAACCGTCAATGCTAGAAACACCTACGCCCTGGCCTATGAACCCTATATCATCGGCTTCCAAGATAAAAGCAGGGAAAGCACGATAAACCCGCAACACCCCACTGGCCGGATCAAAATAGTATATTGAGAAGTCAATACACGGCGACTGGCAATTCTCGCCTTCTTCTACTTGAAGCCAATTTTCAACCCATAAATAGTGGCTTTGCAAAGTCTGAGTGAGAGGGACTGGCGCTCTGGATACCATTGGTAAGTAAGTCGTGAAAGAAAGTATCAATGTGCTTGTGGGAGACATCAGTTCTTGAACCGCATAAAAGCTATGCGACTCTATTGCAGGTCGGTCGGCCTCCACTAGGGTGACCCTGTTTTCGCTGAAAGCTAACCATAAAAGAAGGATCACGATGACGCCCGATATGACGATGGAAATAGCCCTTCGCGTCAAATATGCTCTCCGTTCTGTAATGTAACCTCAAACACGCACGCCTCGCCCCCGCGCAGCGGCGACGTTTGCAACGTCACCGCCACCGGCGTCCCCAACGCCGCCTCAAGATTCGCCTGCAAGTTGTGGACCGAACACTCACACAACGTCGGCGAAGTCACCCAGCCGAGACGCACCAAGTCGCAGCCACACGCCCCCGCGTAGCGCACCTGAAGTGTGTCGGCGGAAGTCTGCGTGTAGGTCGCGCCAGGGAAGCGCGCCGCCAGCTCCGCCAGGAAGCGCGCCATGTCGCCGCCGGCCCGCTGCCAACACTCGCGGAATACCTGCGCGGTGTACGAACGCGCACACGCCTGCCCGCACTCGCGCAGCATGGCGGTGCGAGAGGGCGCGTCCAGGTCTTCCAGCCCTTTCGCAAAGCCGGAAAACCAGTAGGACAGGAAATTGGCGACGTCGGCGTCGTCAGACATAGCCGCAGAGTCCTGCTCATCCGATGGGGTCATCTAACTCCTCCTGCGAAAATAACAGGATTTACGGAATGATAGGATCAAAAATCCGTTTCAATCCGTTCCATCCGTTGACAAATTTTCGTCACTGCCAGTGAACCCGGCTTATGACGACGACTCTGGTTTCAGAAACAGCCCAAAATGGCTTAACGTCGGCGCAACCCTTGCGCCTTCAATCCGCACGCGCACCTTGTCCGCCGTCGTGTCCTCGCAGCGCAAGAGCCGCTTGTAGCCCACCGTGCCGCCCTGCGCCACCGGCGACCATCCGCCGGACGTATGCGCCTCGATAACAAAGCGCTCAATCCGCTGCCCCACCGCAATGTGCTCTTGCAGCAGGATGACATTGAACGTCTTTTCCACGCCGAGGTCGTAGCCCAGCGCAGCGGTCTCCTGTCCGTCGTCCGTCGTCCAATAGGTGTCCGGGGCGCCGTCGAGGGTGGCCTGCGCCGGAAAGCCGTCTTTCGCGTGCGACGCAGTCGCAACAGCGCCGTCCGCCAGGTTATGCGCGAAGGTCGCGTCCAGGATGCGGCGCATCCCGTCGAGGTGCTGCACGTCCCTCTCGTGGATCAACCCGCGCGGGTCGGGGGGCAGATTCAAGAGCAGCGCCGCGTTCCGCCCCACCGACTTGAAATACAAATCCACCAGCATCTCCGGCGTTTTCACGGCCTCGTCCTGGGACGTGTGATAGAACCAGCCGGGGCGGATGGAAACGTCGCATTCCGCCGGATACCAGACCAGCCGCTCGGCTCCCAGAATCCGCGCGCGGCTGCCCAGGTCGGGCGCACTGGCATTGTCGAAAGACGCGAGTACGACGCTCCACTCGTCCTCGCGGGCAGCGCCGTCCTCATTGCCCACCCAGCGCACGTCCGGCCCGCAGTTGGCGATGATGGTCTCCGGCTGCAACGCGCGGATGACGCGGTAGTAGCCCTCCCAATCGTAGACCTGCCGCTTGCCGTTCGGCCCTTCCCCGCACGCGCCGTCGAACCAGACTTCGGCAATCGGGCCGTAGTCGGTCAGCAGTTCGGTCAACTGCGCCTTGAAGTACTCGTTGTAGGCGTCGCTGCCGTAGGTCGGCTCGTGGCGATCCCACGGCGAAAGGTAAAGTCCCACCTGCACGTCAAACGCGCGGCACGCCTCGACGAACTCGCGCACCACGTCGCCGTGGCCGTGCTTGTAGGGGCTGTGCTTGACGCTGTGCTCCGTGTGGCGGCTCGGCCAGAGGCAGAAGCCATCGTGATGCTTGGCGGTCAGAATCGCCAGCTTGACGCCGGCGCTGCGGGCAATACACAGCCACTGCCGGGGATCGAGGTGGGTGGGATTGAAAACGCGCGGGTCTTCCGTCCCATCGCCCCACTCGCGGTCGGTGAAGGTGTTGACCGTGAAGTGGAAAAACGCCATCAACTCCAATCTTTGCCACGCCAACTGCCGCGTTGATGGGCAAATGTGCGCTGCTTCAAAGATTTTGTCTTGCATTGTCCTCTCCTTTTTATACGCAGATTGACGCAGATTGACGCAGATTCTAAAAATAATCTGCGTTCATCCGCGTTCATCTGCGTCCAAATCATCTTTAATCCATACCAAAGAACCTTTACGTTCATTGTCGTAGGCTCTGCGCTCAAATTTGGCTTGAGGGCCAAAGTTCATAAGCAGCCCAACTTCGTAACGAGTCGCCTTCAAGTAATTGAGAAGTTGTGCTTCGTGTTCGTCAAGTAGCGCCTTCACAGATTTCAATTCGACAATCACGGCATCCGCCACGACCAGATCGGCAAAATATTCGCCAACCACTTCACCGTCATAATAAACTTCGATAGGACATTCTCGCACAACGGATAGGCCAAGTTTGCGCAATTCAAGCGCCATAGCGTTTCTATACACCTTCTCCGCAAAGCCATACCCCAGGGTGTTGTAGACGGTATAGAACGCCTTGATGATGCGCTGTGTCACTGCTGTGTGCTTATAATTCATGGTTCCCTCCTTTTGTACGCAGATTTTCGCAGATACACGCAGATAAAGATTCTAAAAATCTGTGTTCATCCGCGTTCATCTGCGTCCTATTTCTGCCTGACAATGAGCTGCCCTGTACCTACTTTGCCGGTTGGTGGAAGTTGAGTGTGTCTTTTGTACGCAGATTTTCGCGGATACACGCAGATTGTCTTTAAAAAATCTGCGTTCATCTGCGTTCATCTGCGTCCTATTTTTGCCTGACAATGAGCTGCCCTGTATCTACTTTGCCGATTGGTGGAATGTTGAGTGTTTCTCTTATACGCAGATTTTCGCGGATACACGCAGATTGCCTTTAAAAAATCTGCGTTCATCCGCGTTCATCTGCGTACTATTTTTGCTTGATGACGAGCCTCTGCATACATATTTCGCCGGTCGGTGAGATTTCGAGGCAGCGGTCAGCGGAAGCGGGCGACGTTGGGGATATTGTAATCCCATTTCTCGTTGGCGTCAGGTCGAGGGCAGCCGCCTTAAACGCACCTCCATCCGGCAGATAGATAGGGCGATAACGCCCCAAAACATGCGCTATTCAACTCAAAAACTCTTTTTTGTGCGCTGATTTTCGCGGATACACGCAGATTTCTCTTTTATTGCGAAAATCAGCGTGAATCTGCGTCCGAATTTCTCCTATGCCACGCCCGCAAGTACATCCTCGAAGCGGTTCAATGCGTCGTCAATCACGTCGTCCGTATCCGCCATGCTGGTGTAGATGCGGCTGCCCGCCAACGTGACGAGGCCCTGCGCCATGTACGCCGCGCCCATCTCCTCCATCATATGCTTGCGCGGCTTGAGTTCGCGCGCCAGCTTGAGCGGGTTGCGGAAGTCCAGCAGCATCACCGCCGCCGTCTCCAGGTGGACAATCGAACCCTGGTTGAAGGCCACAAACGGCAATCCCAGCCGCGCGATGATAGCCTGCAAGCCTTGCGTCAGCCGGTCGCCGGCCCGCCCCGCGAGAACCGGCGCGTTCGTGCGCTCCATCTCCAGCAGCGCGAAGTACCCCGCCGCACAGCTCATCGGATTCGCGGAGAGCGTCCCGCCGACGTAAGCGCGCTCGCCCACGCCGCCGATGCCGGGCGCGAACCGCTCGATGACCTCGCGCCGCCCGCCGACGCCGCCTGCCATCGGATAGCCGCCCGTGATGCACTTGCCGAAGATCGTCAAATCGGGCTTGACGCCGAAGTAGCCCTGCGCGCCGCCCATCCCCACGCGGAAGCCGGTCACGACTTCGTCGAAAATCAGCAGCGCGCCGAACTCGTCGCACAGCTCGCGCACTTTCTGGTTGAAGTCGTAGGGGACGGGGCGCGTGCCGCTTTCCGGTCCCAGCGGCTCGACGATGACCGCCGCCGTGCCGCCGCGCACCCGGTTGAGCAGCAGCTTCCGCCGCAGTTGGCCGAGGTCGGTGGGATAAAATTCCTGCGTGTGCGCACTGGCCCCGCGCGGGATGCCGGTCGCTTCCAGTCGCCCGGTGCCGGGGATGTGCAGCCCGTACACCATCGGGTCGCTCCAGCCGTGATACGCGCCGCCGACTTTGATGACCTTCTGCTTGCCGGTGAACGCCCGCGCCGCGCGGATGGCCGCCATCACCGCCTCCGTGCCGGAGCCGAGCATACGGAACATCTCGACAGCGGGCATCAGGCGGTTGACGAGCTGCGCCAGCTTCAACTCGTATTCGTGAAACAGGCCGGTCACAGGGCCGGACTCGCGCACCACCTCCCACACCCGGTCGCGCACCGGCGCGTAGTTGCTGCCCAACACCGTCGGGCCGCCCGCTTGCAGGAAGTCAATGTAACGGTTGCCGTCCGCGTCCCACATGTAAGCGCCGTCCGCTTTTTCAACGGCCAACGGGAAAGGGTAGTTGAAGGCCAGGTTGTGCTGCACCCCGCCGGGAATGTAACGCTTCGCCTCGTCGGTGAGCGCCTTAGACTTCGCGCAGCGCGTCTCAAAGTATGCCAGCACTTGTTCCATCCGCTCGCGCTTGAGCGGGCGCAACGGCTGCCGCACCAACTCTCGCAGTTGAGCATACACCGCGTCGGTGTCGGGAAATTGGGATAGTGCGTAAGATTGTGTGTCTGTCATTGTATCCTCCAAATGGGTAGAAGGTAGACGGTAGACGGTAGACAGCCCTGTCTACTGTCTACCGTCTACTGTCTGCTGTTTCTTCTCGTCTTGTCGTAACTTTACAAACGCGATCTCCCGCACCGCCAGTGGGATACGGGTGACCTTTTCGCCTGTACAAAGGGCCAATAAATACGTAAGGGCGCACTTTTCGAGCAAATGCAGGTTGTGGACAGCGCGTTCAGTATCCGGGCCTAGAATCAACGCGCCGTGATTTTTGAGGATGAAGGCGTTGTGACCGTTGCGCACCTTCGCCTGGACTTTCTGCTTGAGGAAGCCTGTGCCTGATGGGGCATAGGGGATGATCTCCACGGAGCGGCCGAGGAAGCGCACCTGCTCATCGTAGAGCGCGGGGATAGGCTTGTTGATGAGTGCCAGCGCGCTGGCGTAGGGTTGGTGGGTGTGGATGACGGCGTTGACATCGGGCCGCGCCTCGTAGACAGCGGCGTGCATCCCGCTTTCGATGGATGGCTTGCGCGCGCCTTCGAGCGCCTTGCCTTCCCAATCCAGCACACACACATCGTCCAGCGTCATCTGTGCGTAATCAAAATTCGAGGGGGTGATGGCGAAGGCGGCCTCCCCCGTCACCCGCACCGAGAGGTTCCCGCCCGTTCCTTTGAGGATGTCCTGCGCCAGCAGCAGCCGGGCCGTATCCAAAACTTGCTGTTTGAAGGGGTCAAAGCGTCCCATACGTCCTCCATTGGTTATCTTGACATTGTAAAGATTATATACTACAATGTTTACAGTGTCAAGTTAAGGGGAAACGAGTAAGAAGAAATGAGTAATGAGTAAATAAATTCATTACTCATCACTCATTACTCATTTCCCATTTCCCAGAGGCTACGATGTCCGAAAAAAGTTCTTACCATCACGGCGATCTCAAAAACGCGCTGATCCAGGCGGGAATTGAAATCCTCGCCGACGAGGGCGTGCGGGGGTTGAGCCTGCGCAAAGTGGCAAAGCGGGCCGGCGTCAGTCACGCGGCACCTTACGCGCACTTTGCCGACAAGCAGGCGTTGGTCGCGGCGATCTCCACCGAGGGGTACAGGCGGCTCTACGAAAAGATGGACGCCGCAGCGCAGCGCTATCACGGCGATCCCAAGCGCCAGTTAGTAGAAACGGCCTGGGCTTATGTCGAATTTGCGCTTACCGATCCGGCGCACTTCAAAATTACCCTGTCCAGCGTCGTTGAGAAAGAAGAAAGTTACCCTGAATTTGTCGCCATGACGACGCAGAACTTCGCCCTGGTCGTTGAAGTGGTGCAGGCGTGCCAACAGGCCGACATTCTGTGCCCCGGCTCCACTGACTTAATGGCCGTCACCCTGTGGAGTCAGGTGCATGGCTTCACTTCGCTCATCCTGGAAAACCAGATTTCACATACCATGACAGGCCAACGCTCCCTCAAAGAAATACTTGTATTTTCCCTGAATCAGATCACAATGAGCGAAATCGGCCGCGAGTACTACGCCACGACTGACGCAAACCAGTGAAAATTTACCGCAGAGTACACAGAGCACGCAGAGATTTTTATAGAGTCTCAGAGGCCTCAGCGTGCTCTGCGGTGCAAAAGAACCGTCCCTGCACAAGTCCTATCGCAACGGATTCAGCGGATTTTAGCGGATAAACGGCTCTGGCGCAGACAACTTTCGGCCCTCGACTTTCGACCTTTGACCACAGGGCTATACTTCTGTCACATTTGGACTAAACAGTGCATGTATGGATGAAGATAGAGGCAGCATTTGATAAAGTGATTAAAGGAGGAATCCTGTGAAATTCGGCGTATATTTACCCAACTTTGGCCCCTATGGAGATGCGCGCACCCTGGCCGACCTGGCCCACGACGCGGAAAACGCAGGGTGGGATGGTTTTTTCTTGTGGGACCACATTGCGGGCTGGTCTTTGCCTATTGTGGATCCCTGGATAGCCCTCACTGCGATTGCCCTCAACACGCAACACATTCGTATCGGTACTACGGTCACCCCCCTTCCCCGCCGTCGCCCCTGGAAGTTGGTCCGTGAAACCGTCTCGCTGGATCACCTTTCCGGCGGACGGCTGACGCTCAGTGTGGGGATCGGGCTGGGGCAAGCGGAGTGGGAACATCTGGGTGAACAACCTGATCCCAAAAAGCGTGGGGAAATGCTGGACGAAGCCCTAAACGTGCTGGTCGGGTTATGGAGCGGGGAACCCTTTAGTTATGCCGGGCAATATTATCACATCTCCCAGGCGCACTTTCTTCCCAAACCCCTACAACAGCCGCGTATTCCCATTTGGGTGGGCGGCTTCTGGCCCAACAAAGCTCCCTTCCGACGCGCCGCCCACTGGGATGGGGTGCTCCCACTGTTTCAGGTAAGGGAAGAAGCCGAGGAACTATCCCAACTGGAGGAGATGGTGGCGTATGTGAGCGATCATCGGCGGCAGGAACGCCCATTGGATATTGTCTGCATAGGGATGACGCCGGGCGCCGAACCCACGCGGGCCACAGTCACGGTCGAACAGCGCGCCCGACGGGGGGCGACGTGGTGGCTAGAGATGATAGCTCCGTTCATCTTGGGCAAAGGACTAGACGAAGAGTGGCCGGTAGAAGCGATGCATGAACGCATCCTACAAGGGCCTCCGGTCATTGCTTGAATCAGTAGAAACGCACGCATCACAGGTATGAAGGCGGTAGCGCTATGAACTTTCGGTTTGAGAAGGCAGCGATGACGGACGCGCAAACACTGGCGCGGGTGAGCGAGCGCGCGTTCAACAGCGACGTGAATTACGGCGCACCCAAAGCAAAAGGCGGTCCCTATGGCTACAACGACGACCGCTTCCAGACCCGGCTGATGGTGACGGCGGAGTATTACAAGATCGTGGTGGACGATCCCCTCCGCCCCGGCGGGCGGATCATCGGCGGGATCATCTTTCGCCCCCTGGCCTACCAGCACTACGAGCTGATCCGCATCTTCGTAGACCCACCCTATCAGCGCCACGGGGCCGGCGCGCAGGCGATGGCCTTCATGGAAAGTCAACATCCCGAAGTCAAGCTGTGGACGCTCGGCACGCCAAAGTGGAACACCCGCACGCCCGCCTTCTACACCCAATGTGGCTACGTCCAGGTCGGCTTCGACAAAGACGGCATCCTGTTTGAGAAATGTATAGAAACAGGAAATTAGAAATTGGAAATGAGTAAGAAGTTGTGGGTTGTGGGTTGTGGGCAACATGCGACGCTTCATCCTCACTCCTAACTCGCAACTCCTAACTCCTAACTCGTAATTCGCAAAGGAGACCTTATGCAATACCGTACCCTGGGCCGCACCGGCCTGCAAGTGAGTGAAGTAAGTTTGGGAACTGAGTATCTGATCGGAAAACCCCACGATCATATCGTTACTGTCGTCCGCGAGGCGATAGCGCAGGGCATCAATTATTTTGACCTGTTCTGCGCCGAACCAGACTTTCGCGACGCAATGGGCGAAGCTTTCACCGGGCATCGGGAGAAAGTCACCCTCGCAGCGCATCTCGGCGCGGCGGTGAAAGATGGACAATACAACAAGACGCGCAACGTCAAAGTCTGCCAGACGTTCTTCGACGACTTCCTGACCCGCTACCACACCGACTACGCCGACGTGTTGCTCCTGCACAACTGCGACTCGCAGAAGGACTTCGACCAGCTCTTCCGCGCCAATGGCCCGCTGGAACTGGCCTTGCGCCTCAAAGCCGCAGGCAAGACGCGCTTCATCGGCTACAGCGGGCACACCGTCGAAACGGCGTTGCAGGCGGTGGAAAGCGGGCACATTGACGTCCTCATGTTCCCCATTAACCTCACCGGCAACGCGATCCCCGGCAAGAAAGACCTGTTCAAGGCGTGCGTGACGCACGGTGTGGGTCTTGTGGCGATGAAGCCCTTCGGCGGTGGGAAGCTCCTGCAAGGCCCGCGCACGGTGCGCGTGGCGCGCTACCAGACCGGCGGGGATGCGCTCAAAATTAGCAAAACGGAACCGATCACGCCTGTGCAATGCCTGGCGTACACGCTCTCGCAGGTGGGCGTGAGCGCGGCGGTGCCCGGCTGCGCCGACCTGGAGCAACTCCACGCCGCCCTCGCCTACGAGCAGGCGACCGACGAGGAGAAGGACTTCTCCGACATCCTGACCGACTTCGAGCAGATCGTCAGCGGCGAGTGTGTCTACTGCAACCACTGCCTGCCGTGCCCGTCGGCTATTGACATCGGCCAGACGCTCCGCCTGTTCGACATCGCCCAGCAAGGGCTGACTCCGGCCCTCCGCGCCGCCTACGACGCCATGCCCACCCACGCCGCCGACTGCATCGCCTGCGGCGCGTGTGAAAAACGCTGCCCGTTCGGCGTCCCGACGGTGGCGCGCATCCAGGAAGCGGCGGCGTTCTTCGTCCAAGCCTCCGGTTGAAAAAGGCATGTGACCAAATCTGCGGTACAGCCCCGACAATAAAAAATTTCACCACAAAGGACACAAAGGGTTTTTCTCTGTGTTCTCTGTGCCCTCTATGGCTATTTTCGAGAAGAAATCACTTGATTGCCGCCCCCATCTGCGATATAATTTTTATGGAAAGGGGGTGGCGTGATGACAAAAGCCCTGGTGTTAGGCGGCGTCTCGGTCAATACGATCATTTACCTGGACAAGTTCCCCAAGCCGGAGCCGCAAACAGCCTTCAGTAAGGGATACCACGAAACCATTGGGTCTACCGGCGCAGGAAAGGCGCTCAATCTTAAAAAATTGGGGATGGATGTGGTGCTCCATGCGATGATCGGCAACGATTATTACGGTCAGACCATCCGCACCTATCTCGAAAACGCCGGCGTCCCCTTCATCTACGACCTTGATCCATTGGGCACGCAGCGGCACATCAACCTGATGGACGACAGTGGCGGCCGGATTTCGATCTTCTTTGCCTACGGCACGTATGAACCTCGGATTGATCTTTCTCGCATTGAGCCTCTCGTCGCAGAGAGCGACTATATCGTGCTCAACGTGATCAACTACTGTCGCACCCTGATCCCCATAATCAAGAAGTATCGTAAGCTTATCTGGTGTGATATTCACGATTACGATGGCAAGAATGGTTATCATCACGACTTCATCCACGCCGCTGACTACCTGTTCCTCAGTTCCGACGCCATGCCCGATTATCGGCCCTTTATGCAAGCCCAGATCGAACGCGGCAAGAAACTGGTGGTGTGTACTCACGGGACGAATGGGGCGACCACGTTGACAGCGCACCGTCAATGGATCGAGACGCCCATCATTCCCACCTACAAGCGCAAAGACGCCAACGGCGCCGGCGACAGTTTCTTCGCAGGTTACCTCTATGGAAACAGCAAGGGCTTCCCTACCGATAAGTGCCTGCGCATTGGCACGATTGTCGCCGGCCTGAGCATTACCGCTAATGAACTGGCCTACCCACAACTGACCGAAACGCTTGTGGCCCAGGAGTACGCAAAACATTACGGCGAGCCGCTGGAATGACCATTGCCGGCTTCATAAAACGAAACGCGCCACGTAAGGCTCTCTTACGTGGCGCGTCGTCCGCAAACTCGCTTTACTCGCCGTGACGTTTGCGAGGGATGATGAACCAGAGAATCATGTAGGGAATGATCCCCGGCAGGCCGCCAGGCAGCAACAGAATCAAGAACAGCAGACGGAACCAGAACGGCGCGATCCCGTAGAATTCACCCAGACCCCCACACACACCGGCGACAATCCCGTGTTGTCGGCGCAATTTACTTCCCATTGTCACTCACCTCCTTGTGGATAAGCTCTACCTGTTTCTACGCACCTCTGCCTTCAAAGTTGCGGGGAGAATTGCGAATTGCGAATTACGAATTGCGAATTACGAATTACGTTTCATCCGCGTGAATCCGCGTCCGGCATCTCCACCGTTTGCGCTTATCCAGAAACAAGCCTAATATTAAGCAAGTCAAAGCAGCCACGCGGAGACTTTAAGACTTTGGACTTTGGACTTTAGACTATTAAGGAGACCACGATGATTCAAATTGCCGAAATGTTACCTCCCCACCCTTCGGGATTGTGGACAATGGTGAAACAATGCGGCCTCACGCACGCCGTCGGCGGGATGGACTTCAGCCGGGGGCTGGCCGTGGATAAAGAAGACCTGCCGTGGAGCTACATGTCGCTGGTGCGGCTCAAGTCGCTCTACAACGACTTCGGCTTCTCGCTGGACGTGCTGGAGAGCCGCCCGCCGCTCAACAAGGCCAAGCTCGGCCTGCCGGGACGCGACGAGGAAATCGAGAGCGCGATCACGCTCATCCGCAACATGGGCAAGGTCGGCATCCCCGTGTGGTGCTACGAGTGGATGGCGATCTTCAACTGGATGCGCACGACGACGACGGCCCCCGCGCGCGGCGGCGCCCTCGCCACGGGCTACGATCACAGCCTGATGAAAGACGCCCCCCTCACCGAGTACGGCGTCGTGACCGAAGCCCTGCTGTGGGAGACGCTCGACTACTTCCTCAAAGCCGTCGTGCCGGAGGCCGAAGCCGCCGGCGTCAAGCTGGCGATGCATCCCGACGACCCGCCCCTCTCGCCGATCCGGGGCATCGGGCGCATCATGAGCAGCATCGAGAACTACCAGCGGTTGCTGGATTTGTACCCTAGCCCGGTCAACGGCATTGGCCTGTGCCAGGGCAACTTCACGCTGATGACGGACGACCTGCCCGGCGTCATCCGCAACTTCGGCAAGCAAGGCAAAATCTTCTTCGTCCACTTCCGCGACGTGCGCGGCGACAAGACGAAGTTCGTCGAAACCTTCCACGACGAGGGCAAGACGGACATGCTCGCCTGCATGAAAGCCTACAAAGAGATCGGCTTTGACGGCGTCTGCCGCCCCGACCACGTCCCCACGATGGAGGGCGACCGCAACGACCATCCCGGCTACTCCAGCATCGGGCGGCTCTTTGCGATTGGGTATCTCAAGGGGCTGCGCGAGGCGGTGTACGGGGAGAAGGACTGACGACGGGCGACCGCCGACCGCTGCTGGTTGAGAGCGGTCGGCGGAGCAACTTTCAAACAATAGATAAAAGACACGGCGGGATCAGGAAGAGATTATCGGAGGTACAGCTATGTCCGTAGGATTACTTCTCATTGATATTCAAAACGACTACTTCATCGGCGGCAAGATGGAGTTGCAAGGCAGCAGCGAAGCCGCGCGGATGGCAGGGCGACTGCTGGCTTTCTTTCGCCAGCATCAGTGGCCCATCACACACATCCAGCATCTATCCGTTCGGCCTGGGGCGACGTTCTTCATCCCCGAAACGCCGGGAGCTGACATTTATCCCGGCGTGAAACCCTTGCTCGGCGAAATGGTCATCCAGAAACACTACCCCAACAGCTTTCGGGAGACGATCCTGTTAGCGCATCTACAGCAGTTGGGAATTCAGCGTCTCGTCGTAGCCGGCATGATGACGCACATGTGCGTGGATGCGACGGTGCGGGCCGCCACCGACTACGGCTACGAATGTCGCATCGTGCAAGATGCCTGCGCCACCCGCAGCCTGGAACTGGGGAACTATCGGGTTTCCGCATCCGACGTTCACGCCGCCTTTCTGGCCGCGCTCAATAGAACCTACGGGCAAGTGATGACCGCCGATGCGGTGATCGCTGAATTGCAGAAGGAACTATGATAGTGTCTGGAGGTCGAGAAGTATGCGCCTTACTCTCCTAGCCATTGGCTCACGCGGCGACGTCCAACCCCTGGTCGCGCTGGGTGTTGGGCTACAACATCACGGGCACCAAGTTCGCGTGGTGGCGGGGGATGAATTTGATCACCTTGTCGCCGGCGCTGGCCTGGAATTTACCCCGCTGGGTGTTAACATCCAGACCATCATAGAATCCCACACTAACTTTTTCCACTTTATGGAAAGCATCAGAGCTTTGGTGTTGGAGGCGAGTGCGGGTGCGCAGGATGCTATCATCTCAACTTTTTTGGGGGTGAGTGCATGTTCCCTGGCCCGCGAGCGCCATATTCCTTTCTTCTATGCCGTCCCCATGCCCGGCCTGGAAACCCGTGAGTTCCCTCACCACTTATTTCCGCGCCTGCCGTTGGGGAAAGCCTTCAACGTATGGACCTACCGCCTTGCCGACCGTCAAGTTACCCGTGCCTGCCCCGACGCGCGCTGCCTGTTCCTTGAGCCGCGCCCGACTTACCTCTTTTGCTATAGCTCCCACGTCGTTCCCCGACCTGCAGATTGGGGAGAGTACGCGCATGTGACCGGGTATTGGTTCCTGGATCGCCCTACAGATTGGCAGCCGCCGGCAGAATTGGAGCAGTTCCTCCAGGCCGGTGCGCCGCCAGTGTACGTAGGATTCGGCAGCGCCCACACCGACGATCAGCAAAAGATGACGGCCCTGGTCGTGGAGGCATTGGCTCGCGCCGGGCAACGCGGTGTGCTCGTCGCCGGTTGGGGTGGCCTGAAAACCGGCGCGCTGTCGGCGGACGTGTTTGCGGCATCCGCGCTGCCCTTCGACTGGCTTTTTCCGCATGTGAGTGCCGCAGTCCATCACGGCGGAGCCGGCACAACCGCAGCGGCTCTGCGCGCCGGTATTCCTTCGGTGGTCGTCCCCTTCGGGCCGGATCAAGCCCTCTGGGGGCGGCGCCTCCAAGCCCTGGGAGCCGGAACCGCGTCGCTCTCGCCCCAACGTTTGACGGCGGAACGGCTGGCGGCTGCCATCCGTCAGGCGGTGGCGGAGCCACATCTTCGCGCCAACGCTGCCGCGCTGGGCGAGAAAATCCGCCGCGAAGATGGCGTGGGCAACGCCATCGCCATCATTGAACAGGTAATACAGTCAAAATAGCACGAATCTCGCCAACAGATTTCTAATCCTATCATTCCATAAATCCTGTTATTTTTGGAGGAGGTGACTTTTGAAAACCTACACCATCCCCAACACCGACCTGACCGTCTCCCGCCTCGCCTACGGCTGCATGAAAATCGGCGGAGGCTGGAGCGACGAGCCATTAGCGCCGGAAACGCGCGCAGCGGCGGTGCGCGTGGTGTTGACGGCCTACGAACAAGGCATCACCCTCTTCGACCACGCCGACATCTACACGCGCGGCAAATCGGAAGAAGCGTTTGCCGCCGTGTGGAGCGCGATTCCGCGCGACAAGATGGTGCTGCAATCCAAGTGCGGCATCCGCTTTCAAGACGATCCGCCCGGTGCGCCCGCCCGCTACGACTTCAGCTACGAGCACATTGTCCGCGCGGTGGAGGGCAGCCTGCGCCGCCTGCACACGGACTACCTCGACCTCCTGCTGCTCCACCGCCCCGACCCGCTGGTGGAACCCGCCGAGGTCGCCCGCGCCTTCGATGCCCTGCACGCCAGCGGCAAAGTGCGCTATTTCGGCGTGAGCAATCACAGTCCCGCGCAGATCGCCCTCTTGCAGGCCGCTGTGACCCAGCCCCTCGTCGTCAACCAGCTCCAGTTGAGCCTGCTGCATCCCTACCTGATCAGCGAAGGCATCGTCGTCAACATCGCGGGCAAACCGGCGGCGCTGGCGTCCGGCACGCTGGACTATTGCCGACTACACGGCATCCTCGTCCAGGCGTGGGGGCCGGTGGATGGCGGCCGGCTGCTCAACCCGCCGCCCGACGCCGCGCCGCACGTCAAGGCAACGGCGGGCCTGGTCGCGCAGATGGCGGCTGAAAAAGGCGTGTCGCCGGAGGCCATCGCGCTGGCGTGGCTCCTGCGTCACCCGGCCGGCATCCAGCCCATCATCGGCACGACCAAACCAGAGCGCGTACAGGCCAGTGTCCAGGCCGACGCCGTGACGCTCACCCGCGAAGAGTGGTACGCCCTCTTCGTCGCCGCACGCGGCGAGCGAGTTCCCTAATACACAGAAATCAGAAATGAGCAATGAGTAATGAGTAACGAGTTACCCATTTCCCATTACTCATTTCCCATTACCCTTAACGGAGGCTTACGATGAAGATTACCGATTTGAAATGCGCGATTATCGGCCAAAACCCCGTCGTGCGTATCACCACCGACGCGGGGATTGACGGCTACGGCGAGGCGGAATCCGCCAAACCCTATCTCAAGCCGCACGTCCTCTTCTACAAGCAGTGGCTTTTGGGCGAAGACCCCACCAACGTGGAGCGGGTCATGCTCAAAATCCGGCGGATGGGCAGCTTCAAGCCCTGGGGGAGCGCGGTGAGCGCCATCGAGATGGCCCTGTGGGACATTGCGGGTAAAGCGGCCGGCGTCCCCGTCTACAAGTTGCTCGGCGGCAAAGTGCGCGACCAGGTGCGGGTCTACAACGGCGGCGTGCGCTTCCAGATGCAGGGGCAGGAGCCGGAGCATTACGCCGACGTGATGGCGCAGATGAAGGCTGCGCCGGAAGGATTCAGCATCATCAAGCAGGGGATCGGCTTCCACAGCCCCATGCCGAGTCGGGTGCCCAACTTCTTCTTTGGGGAACTACAGTCGGGCGCGCCGCACTCCAATCGCGGCCTGCTGACCGAGCGCGGCCTCAAGCACATCATCCGCTGCGTGGAGGCGATGAAGGACGTGCTGGGCGACGAAGTCGGCCTGGCGCTGGACTGCGGGCCGGGCTGGGTGCCCACCGACGTCATCCGGCTGGCGCGCGCACTGGAGCCGCTCCATGTAATGTGGCTGGAAGACACGGTCAACGGCGACTACAACCCCTACGTGCTGGCGGACGTCTACCGTGACATCACGATGAGCACGTCCACCCCCATCCACACCGGCGAGCAGATTTACCTGCGGCACAACTTCAAGGAGCTGATCGAGCGGCAGGCCGTCAACATCGTCGGGCCAGACCCGGCGGACATCGGCGGGATTGCGGAACTCAAGTGGGTGGCGGAATACGCCGACCTGCACGGCATTCTGATGGCGCCGCACGGCGTCTTCGATGGTCTGATTGGGCTGGCGGCGCTGGTGCAGGTCTGCGCGACGATGCCGCAGAACTACATCGGCTTTGAATACCCGGTGGGCAGGCCGGAGTGGTGGTACGACATCGTTGAGGGACTGCCCCACCCCATCGTCAAGGACAGCCTGATCACCGTGTGGGACACACCGGGGTTAGGCGTGACCTTCAACGTGAAAAAAGCACGGCAATATCTCGTGGCCGGGGACGAAGATTTCTTCGATGAATAATAATGTATTTTTCGGTTGCGGGCGCGCCCGC
>DAOUGD010000245.1:0-5767 GCA_034429475.1 Anaerolineae bacterium | reverse complement strand
GGGCTACGCCCGCCCACGAAAAAATACCCTCCAAACCGCGCCTTTAGGCGCAAATCGTGGGCCAAAACGAATTTTCGGATAGATTCTTAGTCCAATCTTAAAAATCTTTGCGCCTTTGCGCCTTTGCGTGAAACGTCCTCCTTTTTTCAGGAGAGTCAGGATTTGTCCGAAAAGTACCAGAAGTCGTCCGAAAAGTGAAAGACTTTTTCGCCATAAACGGCTAAAGTAAAGGGGAATTGAGGATTAAGTGCGCGCGAGGTGGCTATGGCCTCATTGCTATCCCCCCTGATGGTCGTGGGCGACGACACGAGCTTTCGATATTTAATGCAACGTTATGCACAGAAGCTGGCCTATCCGGTCGTCTTGGCGCACTTTGCCGAGGACATTGTGGCGATGACGCTGCATGAGACCCCAGCGGTGGTGATCGTCGAGCTGGACTTCCCCGGCGAGCGCGGGCTGGCAATTCTGGCGGCGTTCAAGGCCGCCCCCCTGACGGCGGCCATTCCCATCATCCTCTGCTCGTGGACGGATGAGACGGAATACGACCTGGACGAAGGCGCCGCCGCCCTCTACCTCCGCAAACCCATCCTCTATGATGATTTCTGCACGGCGTTGGCCGACGTTGGCGTGGATTTGAGCCTTTCCCAAGAAATGCCGGTGTGTGAAACGTGATGCGTGAAACGGGATGACCTCACCATACACACCTGACGTTTCATCAACAGGACTCGCCACAGTCCCTACAGAACTACACGACTATACGACTTTGGACTTTCGACTATCTTATACAAGGAGCGCCCCTTTAGATGCCAGTTTCTTATATCCCTTATGCGTTGCACGACGGTTACATCCATCAGTGGTTGGTGGTCGGCCCCCAAACTATCGCCCTTGACACTCCCCTGGAGTCAGCTACTCAACTAAAAATTTCCCAACAGCACTACACCGAAACCTCTGGCGTCACCCGCCAGCCGATGGAGCCGGGGCCGCTCTCGGAGGCGGATTTCGTCCTTGACGATTACCAAAGCCGCTGGGCGTTTACGGCGTGCGGCGACGATCATTGGGTGGATTGCACGGCCTTTTATGCCGCCCCGCAGTACGCGCGCGCCTGGGCTTATACGCAGATTGTGGCCGCGCAGTCCGGCCCCGTGACGCTGATTTTGACGACTTACGGCCCGGCGGACGTGTGGATCAACGATACCCATTGCTATCGTCACGCCGCGTTTGGTTTCCACCATGTGACCTTCACGGCCAACCTGACGGAAGGTGCCAACGCTATCCTGGTGCGCTTTGAACAAGTCGGCGTGGGGGCGTGTTCTCACGCTATCGCCCTGCGGGTGGCCGACGCGCCCGACAACGCGCGCGTGCAGATTCCCACCCTCATCGAGGACGTGGACTACCGCAACAAACTGGAACATCTCTTCGCCGACGCCGCCCTCGACCGTGACGTGTTTGTCTGGGATGAATTCGTCACCGTCCACTGGCCGGAGCGCGAGGGTGGCCCTGAAGATATTTTAATCCGCTTGCAAACCCCGGCGGGCCGCATTTACGCGGAATCGCTCGCGGTGGCGGCCTCCGGCGACAAGTCGCCGCTCGTCTCCGCGCACCAGGCGCCGCAAGGGCCGCTGTACATCGTCATGATGCCCCGGATTGAGCCTTACTTCGACAAGAACATCCGGGTGCGCCGCACGCTCCCGGTGTGGGGGTTGGGGCTGGCGCGCTACGCGGAGACGCCGGAGGAGACGCGCACGCAACGGCGCGCCGCCGCGCTGCAACACGCCGCCCGTTGCGAGGGCGCGCTCTTCGGCGAGATGGCGAAGATGCGCCTGGGCTTGTGGAAAGACCTCGAGGTCAAGACGCTCCTTCAGGCCGTGGAGCGCGTGACCCGCCGCGAGGTCGGCAGCGCCCTGGACTTGCTCGGACTGCTGGGGATGCGCCTCCGTTGGGGCGACGCGCCGACTTTCCCGGAGGCGCTCAAAGCTCCGCTTGAAGCCGGCATCCTCGCTTTTGCCTACGGTGCGCCGGACGACGTGCCGGAAAGCGAGCAGATTCTCTTCCACACGTGCGAGCTTCTGGCCGGGCGGCTGTATCCCGAACACCCGTTCACGCACAGCGGACAACCGGGGCAATGGCACGCCGACCGGGGTGAACGGCGGGTGTTGGATTGGCTACACGCGCGGGCCATGAGCGGATTCGGCGAGTGGGATTCGGCCCCGGCCTTCGAGGTCGAATTGACAGCGCTGGCGCATTTGATGGACCTGGTCGAGAGCGAGCCTGTCTGGGAGATGGCAACGGTGGTGATGGACAAACTGCTGTTCACGCTCGCGCTCAACAGCCATCGCGGCGTGCTGGGCGGGACGCAGGGCCGCGCGGACGCGGCAAGCCTACTGGGCGGCGAGTTGTCGCCCACGGCCGGCGTCACGCGGCTGCTGTGGGGGGTGGGAATCCTCAATCCGCACATCGCCGCCGCCACGAGTCTGGCGTGTATGGAGGACTACGAGCTGCCGCCATTGATGGAGGAAATCGCCACGACGCCGCCGGATGAGCTGTGGGACTGCGAGCAGCATGAATTGCCGGGTGGGGAGAGCGTCAACAAGGTCACGTACCGAACGCCGGATTACCTGCTCGGCTCGGCGCAGGATTACCGCCCCGGCGCGCCGGGGACGCGCGAGCACGTCTGGCAGGCCACGCTGGGGCCGGGCGCTCGCGTCTTCACGAACCATCCCGCGTGTGTGGGGACGACGGAGGCCCACGTTCCCGGCTTTTGGCGCGGGAACGGCGTGCTGCCGCGCGTGGCGCAGTGGAAGGATGTGCTCATCGCCGTGTATCGCCTGCCGGACGACGACTGGATGGGCTACACACACGCCTACTTCCCGACGCAGGCTTTCGATGCTTATGCCATACGGAAGGACGCGGGCGGCCATCCGTGGGCCTTCGCGCAGCAGGGCGAGGGGTATCTGGCGCTCACTGCCGCGCAGGGGTTCACGTTGAAGACGCAGGAGCCGGGGGCCTACCGCGAGCTGCGCTCGCCGGGGCTGCACAACGTCTGGTTGTGCGCCATGGGGCGCGTCGCTGTGGATGGGGAGTTTGAAGCTTTCCAGGAGAAAATCCTCGCGCTGCCGGTGACGTTTGACGATCTTTCGGTCAACTGTACTACCCTGCGTCACGAGACGTTGACTTTTGGGTGGACAGGGCCGCTGCTGCGCAACGGCGCGGAACAGCCGCTGGCGGGCTTCAAGCATTACGAAAATCCCTATTGCAGCACCGAGTTGCGCGCTGAACAGATGGAAATTAAGTCCGAGCGCTATCTAATGCGGCTACAGTTCGATCTTTAGATAGCGGTGTTTTTTGCAGCGGGGAAGCTGCTGCAAAAAAACACTCATCCTCCCTGATTTGTCCTAAAAGTATCAAAATCTGTCCGAAAAGTAGAAGACTTTTAGGCCGGGGCGTGCTACAGTATAAACTGAGATCGGCATGAGTGGATTGCTACAGGTTGAAACACGGGGCGCCCAACACCCTGTGCGAGAATTTTATTCACCACATTTTTAAGAAGGAGGAAGCTATGAAGTTGCGAAAATTGTCACGCCGTGAGTTCTTGCATCTGACCACGGCTGCGGCAGTCGGCGCGGTGGCGACGGCCTGCGCTACGCCGACCCCGCAGATCATCAAGGAGACCGTGGAGGTCGAGAAGGTGGTCGAGAAGACCGTTGAGGTCGAGAAGGTGGTCGAGAAGACCGTTGAGGTCGAGAAGGTTGTTGAAGTCGAAGTGCCGGAGGGCCGTGGCGAGCCGCCGATGCTCGAGGCGCTCGTGGCTGCCGGGACGCTGCCCCCCGTGGAGGAACGTCTGCCGATGAATCCCTTCGTGGTCGGCGGGCGCGACGCCATCGGCGTCTACGGCGGCGAAGTGCGCCAGATCCACTTCGACACCGTCTGGTCCACCGACACCTACGACTGGATGTCCGACCGGATGATGCAATACTCGGACGCGGACTTCCGCACGCTCGTCCCCAACATGATCGAGAGCTGGGAAGGCTCCGACGATGGCAAGGTGTATACGATCCACATGCGCAAGGGGATGCGCTGGTCGGACGGGGAACCGCTGACCACCGCCGACGTGGACTTCTGGTGGAACGACTGGGCCACGGTCGAGGGCCTGGGGTGGGTCTCCAACCCCTTCAACGGCATCCAGAGCAAGCGGTGCGTCCTCGAAATCCTCGATGACTATACGTTCCGCTGCACGTTTGACTACACCTTCGGTCTCTTCCCCCACATGCTCACCCGTAATATGGGCGGCTATCCGCAGGAAGGCCCATTCATGCCCGCGCATTTCCTGAAGAATTACCACCAGGATTACGCCGGCGAGGCCGCCATCAAGAAATTGATGGAAGAGTGGGCGATGGAGACGTGGCAGCAGGTGATCAATCGTTTCTGCAGCCAGTGGGGTTTGAACACCTGGCAGTTCCCGGATTGGGCCGAGGGCTTCCCCACACTGGGGGCCTGGATTCCGAAGCAATATCTAGGAGATGGCCTCATCATCTTCGAGCGCAACCCCTACTACTGGAAAGTGGACCTGGCCGGCAATCAGCTCCCCTACATTGACACGCTGCGCCTGGATTACATGGCCGACACGCAGACGATGGAACTGAAGCTGATCGGCGCCGAATTGGACTGGCTGGGGATGCACGACGTGACCGTCGCCAAGTACCCCCTGTACAAGGAAAACGAGGACAAGGGCAAGTACGTGGTGGGCGATTACCTCTCCTGTATGACCGACCGCTACACGCTCTACCCCCGCCGCACGCTCCCCAACGATCCGGTGTTGGAAGAGATCGTCAACCACCCCAACTGGACCCGCGCGCTCTCGGTCGCCATTGACCGGGAGGAAATCAACCAGAGCCTCTTCTTCGGCCTGGCCCGCATGGGGCAGATGGCGCCGATGCCCAACTCCAAGTACTACAAGGAGAAGTACGGCACGGCGTGGGCGCAGTACGATCCCGATCTGGCGAATCAATTGCTAGACGAAATGGGGCTGACGAAGGGCAGCGACGGCATCCGCCTGCGGCCCGATGGCAAGCCTTTGAGCTATATGATCGAGCAGGCGGGTATCCGGGTAGGCGCCTCGGTCGCCGAGTTCTGCGAGATGATCATCACGTACTGGCGCGAGATCGGGATTGATGCGACGGTCAAGCAAATTGATGAGCAGTTGTATGGCGAGCGCATGACGGCCAACGAGGTCGAGTGCGGTATCTGGCACGCCGACCGCTGCACCGACATGCTCCTGCCGATCCAGATGCAGTGGTACGTGCCCGTGGCCGACGGTCAACAGGGCGGCGTTTCACGGGCCTGGCAAGACTGGTACACCGCCGAGGACAAGGAAGCGGAAGGTCTCATCACGCCGCCGGAAGAAATCCAGCAACTGTTTGCCTGGGTGGATGAAATGAAACTGGTCGTTGATGACGACGAGCGTGTGGCGATTGGGCAGAAGATTTTTGATTATCTGGCCGATACACCCTTAGCCATCGGTATGGTGCTCGAAAGTCCGTGCCCCATCATCTACAACAAGAATTTGCGCAACATGCCGCGGCCTAAAGTGCCCTTTGGTTGGGATACCTACGGCGTCAACTCCTATCATCCGTGCGCCTTCTACTACGAAGGCGGCGAGCGGGCGTAGCGCCCTCATCGTCACGCCAACCGGGCTGCTGGCCGGAACCAGCAGCCCGGTTTTGGCCTAAATGTCAGAATGGAACGCGGGCGTCTCGCCCGCCGGCGGGCG
>DAOUGD010000244.1:0-2878 GCA_034429475.1 Anaerolineae bacterium | reverse complement strand
GTGACGTGGGCCGTGTTGACCAGCGGATCGGGCGCGCCGGGTGGCACGACGAACGGGCGCGTCAGCACGTAAGGCGCCGCGGTCGAAGCCAGCGTCACGCTCTCGTCAAGGCCGAGCAGCGCGTCCGTGATGCGGCACACCAGGGCGGGCGCGTCGTCGGAGCTGGTGTTCTCCAGCGTCAGCGTGTACGTCACCGGATCGCCGATCTTGCTCAGCGCGTCGCCCGTCTTGGCGAAGGTGAACGACGGCTGGAACAGGTTCACGCTGTGGCTGTCCGTCGCCGTGACCACCTGGTTGAACGCAGTGAGCCGGTACGCGGCCTCGACCACGTTAACGAGCGGATCGGGGACGCCCGCCGCGACGGTGTAGGGAACCTGGAAGACGCAGGAGGCGCCGGTCGCCAGGGGCGTACAGCCATACGCCGTGAGATCGCCCAGGCCCGGCCAGCCGACGCCGGTATCCACGATACTCACCAAATCCAGCGGCGGCGCTGAGGACGGGACGCTGGTGTTCACGATTTCGTAAGTGTAGGTGACTACGTCGGTGACTTTGGAGAGCGATGGCCCGGTTTTGGTGATTTCGATGGACGGGCACAACACCGTCACCGGCTCCGCGCTGTCCGCGTTATTGTCCAGCCGCGCCTCCAGTGTCGTGCTGCTGATGACGACCAGGTTGGTCAATGGCAGGCCGCAGGCGTCGGTGGAGTTCACCGTCGTCGTCACGAGGAAACTGCCGCGCGCGCCCGCCGCCAAAGTCGGCAACGTCCACACGACCTCCGGGGAGGTCTGCGCCCGCGTCCAGGGCGGGACAGCGGTATCCGCCACCCACTGCATCCCCACCGGCAGTGTGTCGCGGATCAAGAGACCGACGGCATCCGAGTCGCCCTGATTGGCGTACTCAATCCGGTAAGTGACCAGCCCGCCGACCACGGTTTGCGCGGTCAAGGCCGTCTTGGTGATCGCCAGATCGGGCACGGCCAGCGTCGCGTTGATCGCGTAATTGCAGAAATCGGTCGCCGTCAGGATGATCTGCGCGGGGGCCGGGACGGTGGTGGAGGGCACCAGGCGCGCTGTCGCCAGGCCCTGATCGTTGAGCAGCACCGCCGACGGCTCAAAGTGCCCCCAGTTCGACGTGAGCGTGACCCGGCGGGCGTTGGGGATGGGCGAATCCACCGGCAGCGCGGTCGGCGTGCGCGGCACGGTGAAGAACGCCGCGCCCTCCTGCCCGCGCAGCGTCACGGTGACGATCCCATAGGCGTCGCTGGCCGGAATGGAGAGAGTAATCCAAGGAGTAAAATTGGGCAGCCCCGTGAAGTTAACTCCATGGGTAGGTATGTTCGCCTCTGGGAACCCCCATCGGGTATAGCGAGCATCCGTCGGAAAAAGATGAGAGGTATCATCATCAAGCAGTTCAAAACCCACAATGGAGCATAGGGCGTTACTTTGCGCAATGAGACCCGCATTGCCGTTGCCGGCAGTATATTCGATAGTGTCATCCCTTCGATCGTGAAGAACGTTAGCGGAGATTTGATTTATAGCAAGATCGGGGGTATTCCCTACGTAGACTGCTGCCCGATAACCACTGCCGCCGCCATTGCCGTAGAGATGGTTGTACTGCACGGCGGCGCCGCTCTGCATGAGCAGATAGATCGCCGCGCCGGAATCAGTTCCGGTGAGCATCGTGCTGTACAGGGTGTTGCTCAACACCTGGTTGTTGCTGCCCTCGTCCAACCGGAGGCCATCCGCGCCACAGTGATGGATCGTATTGCTCTCAAGCTGATTGGAACTGCTGTCCTCCATTTGAATCCCGGCACCGCCGCACTCATAAACCAGATTGTCGCGCAGCACATTATTATTGCCGCCACTCACCCCACCCCGGACAAAGGCAATCCCATGTTCCGTAATGGCGTGAATGTAGTTAGCCGCTATCGTGTTAGAGCCGGATTCGTTCAAAACGATCCCGTTCTCGCAGTCATGGATGGTGTTATTGGCGATGAGTGAATCATCTGTATCGCCGATGATCGCGCCGCCACGGTTAATGGGGTCTGGGTTGCCATTGTAACGGAACAGGTTGTGCGTCAGAGTCAACGCGCGGCGCCCTCCAACGTTGACGCCGGCGCAGGCGTACTCCATAGTGGCATATTCAATGCGAGCACCTGGCCCGTCCTGAGATTCGATTAGGATGCCTTCCCAATCGCACGGCGTCTCGGTGGGCGAAGGCGCCGAAGAGGTGAAGGTGATAGGCACGCTGGCGGTGCCCACGGCGGTCAACCCGCCATCCTGCGCCACCCGCAAACGCGAGCCGGCGTCGAAGTACACGGTTGTCCCCGGCAGGACGGTGAGGTGAGCAGCGGCCAGCACAGAGACGGTGTTAGTGATCACGCGATAACACGGCTGATCCCATGTTACACTCGTTGCAATATCCTGGTCAACATTCTCACAAGTAGGCGGCGGCGTGGCTGCTCGAACTTCCGTCGGCGTATAGAAGACAAGATACAGTCCTCCGATCAAAACGCCAGCCAGGATCAGTGCTGCGATCCCTCTGAGCAAAATACGTTTGAACATAGTTCACCCCCATTTTGTAAAGAATTAGCTACTTTTCATGGTAATCTCCAATAATTTTTCTAAAGTTAAGATTCAATAACAATCTCATGAACTTAAAGCACAGTTCACGGGCATTATTTCCCCCATTGACTAAAATCCCCAGTCCCCTACAATACGATCCTGAATGACAAATATAGCGAACGGTGACCAACGCTGAACAAACAGAACAGCAACCGGCCACCTGATTAAGAATCTATCTGAAAATTTAGTTTGACGCGTAATTTGCGCCTGAAGGCGCGGTTTTGGGGATATTTTTTTTCGTGGGCGGGCGTTGC
>DAOUGD010000243.1:0-42824 GCA_034429475.1 Anaerolineae bacterium | reverse complement strand
CTCCCCTCAACCGCGCCTTTAGGCGCAAATCACGGGCCAAAACGAATTTTCGGACAGATTCTAAGGGCCGACCCAGCTCAAATCACAGTCCAGGATGAAATCAATGGCCGCAAGCAGTTCGGTTAAGTTTGGCGAACGCAATAAATACGCATAGTTTCCCATCGCCCGCGCAAAGGCCGGTGGCACCGGCTCGTGGTGGATGAGCAAATGCCCGTAGACCTGGAGAATATCCTGCAAGGAGTGGCGGTGCCGGCGATGTTGCTTGCGTCCCACAAAGGCGCAGTGATAGGGGCGCGAGTAAGAGGCGGTGAAGGTGTTGAACGCCAGGACGTTGGCCCACTGCTCGTACAGGTTGAGGTCGTTGGCAAAGTTGAACACGTCGAGCATCGGGCCGCCAGGGGGGCGCATGTTCATCTCGACGGCGATCCACTGTTGATCGGCCGCGCGCTGGAAAAATTCAATGTGGAAAAAGCGCTCGCGCACGGCAAAGACGGCCACGGCTTTCCGCCCGGCCTCTTCCAACCCCGACGGGATGTCGCGCAGAGAGCAGGCGAACACGTCCAGGTCTTCGTTGACCACTTCCATAATGCCCGGTCGGTAAAAGTGCGCGGTGCAGAACGCAATCCGCCCCCCCTGATCCGTCAGCCCGTCAAACGAATGGAGCTGCCCCACGATGAACTCTTCCAGCAGATAATCCACCAAGGGATGATTGGCAAAGAATTGTTCTAACTCTGTCGCGTTGCGAATTTTAAAGGTGCCGGCGGCGCCTACACCGATGTTGGGTTTGGCGATCAGCGGATAGCCTACCTGCGCGGCAAAGTCGCGCGCGGCGGCTGGCTCGGTCAAGAGATGCCCGCGCGCCACGGCGACGCCGGCGTCGGTGAAGATCTGGCGCATCTGCGATTTGCGCTTGATTCGAGCGACGTCGGGCAACTTCAAGCCGGGGATGTTAAAATCGGTGCGCAGGCGAGCGTCAGTTTCCAACCAATATTCGTTATGGGATTCCAGGCGATCCAGCCGGCCATACCGATGGATAAAGTAGGCGCAGGCCCGCAGCACACTGTCGTAATCGTGCAGGTCATCTACGCGGTAATACTCGGTCAGCGCAGATTGTAACTCGAAGCGCAGCGTTTCAAAAGGCGCATCTCCGATCCCCAGGACGTTCAAACCCACCTGGCGCGCGCCTACTGCAAAATTGTAAAAGTTCGGCGGGAAGTGAGGGGAAAGCAGGACCAAATTCATCGGCGTTCCCTCTTACGACAGCGCAACCATCTCCGCGATAATTGGTTCCAACTCGGCCAGATCGGGAGAGCGCAGCAAGTAGCCGTAGTCGCCGATGGCAGGCGCCAGTACCGGGTTGATCGCTTCGTGATGGACGATGAACGCGCCATAATGGGACAAAATTTCTTCATGGGAGAGGCGATGGGGCAGAGAGCGTTTGCGTCCCACATAGGCGCAATGATACGGGCGCGTCGCAGTGACGACGCAGGTATTGAATGTCACTGCATCGGCCCACTGTTGGTAGAAATTCATGTCGTTGGCGTAGTTGAACATATCCATCGTCAGCCCGCCGGGGGGACGCATGTTGACCTCCAACGCCACCCACCGACCCGGCGCGACCTGGAAAAACTCAATATGGAAGAAGCGTTCCTGTAGCCCAAAGGCGGCCACCGCTTTTCGTCCCACGTCTTCCAGGCCGATGGGCAGTTCCCGCATGGAATAGTAGAACAGATCGCGCCCCTCGTTGACCGTCTCCATGATCCCCTGGCTGAAATAATGCGAGGTAAAAAAGACGATCTGTCCATCGCGGTCGGTCAGCCCATCGAAGGAATACAGCTTGCCCTGGATAAACTCCTCCAGCATATAGTCTATGGGCGGCCGGGCGGCAAAGAACGCTTTCAATTCCTGCGCGTTGTGAATCTTATAGGTGGCCGCCGCCCCCACCCCCACATCCGGCTTGGCGACGACCGGATAGCCGGTCTGCGCAATCAACTTCTCGGCGTCATCAAACGTATGCACGACCGCGCCGCGCGCCACCGCGATGCCGGCCTGGGCAAACACCTGCTTCATCCGCGACTTCTGCTTGACCCAGAGAACGTCGTCATTTTTTGGGCCGGGCACATTGAAGTCGGTGCGCAGGCGGGCGTCAGTTTGCAACCAATACTCGTTGTGCGATTCGATCCGATCCAATTTGCCGTAACGGTGCGTGAAATAGCCGCACGCTCGAAGCAATTGATCGTAGTTATGCATGTCGTCCACACGATAATACTCGGACAAGGCGGCGCGCAATTCTTCCCTGAGAGCTTCGTAAGGCGCATCCCCCAATCCCAACACGTTCACACCGTTGCGCCGCAAAGCGACGGCAAACTGATAGTAGTTATGCGGAAAATGGGGCGAAAACAACAGTACATTCATCGGCTACTCCTTCAACACAAGCTCGCGCATTTGTCCACGGGCGGTGGTTGTACATTGTTGGTATTCCTCCCAGGTGATAAATTCGCCGCCTTCCACCGTCTGTTCCACAATGCGATAGGCCGGATCGAAACGCACGGTGGCGTACATCAGACGGAAACACTTCCCATCCATAATTTCCTTCCGCAACAGAAATCCGCCGTTCTCATAATCGCGCTGCAAATCGTGCTGCCGGTCAACCCGCACGCGCACGGGCGCGCCACACTGTTGGCACTTGACGTAGAAATAAAGGCCATCAGGGTCGGTCACTTCCGCATTGCGGCTGCCAAAGAGCTGTGCGATAATTTTCTTAAGCAGATCCATCGTCATTCCTCAGGTATGAAATCAGGGTAGTCGGTCAGGGGAGGTTCTACTGGAGCCTCCACCCCATGGTATTCAAAAATATAGCCCACCCCGGCGCGAGTATGGATGTATTGCGGGTTAGCCGGATCCGGCTCGATTTTCTGCCGCAGGCGGTGAATGACCTGCCACAACAGTTGCGTATCATTCTCATGGCCGCTGCCCCACACCTGTTCCAACAAATACTCTGGCACCATGACGTGGCCGGTATGCCGCATGATGAGCGCCAGCAAGAGGTATTCCGTATGGGTCAATTTGATTTCCTCACCATCGCGATAAAGCCGGCCTTTACCGAAATCCATTTTCACCCGCCCCACCTGAAGCACAGCCGGCGGAGGCACTGCGGGCGGCTCGGTATGGCGCAATTGGACGCGGATGCGGGCCAACAATTCCCGCATACTGAACGGCTTGGTAATGTAGTCATTGCCGCCGCCCTCCAAACCTCGCACTTTGTTCGTCATATCTTCCAACGCAGTGAGGAAAATAATGGGAACGTTGGAAAATTCCCGGACGCGCTGACAAACTTCGTAGCCATCCATCCCCGGCATCAGAATATCCAACAGGATCAAATCGAGCTTTTCGGCAGCAGCTAACTCGATGGCTTTCTCGCCATTGGACGCCACGAGAACTTCATAATGATTGGCTTCAAGAGTAATTTTTATCACGCGAACATAACGAATTTCATCTTCAACCACCAATATCCGCGCTTGTGGCATGGGCTGCATGGATGGCCCCCTGGCAACACATAACGTGACTGATTTTACGCCTCCTAAGTGTAACGCTGTTTGACCAACTTTCAAGTAACTTGTTTTACGCCTCCTTCAAGGGTATAATCAGTTTAACGTTAAACATACTAACTCAACCCTGAATTCTAACGTAGGAGATAGCCATGGGCGACACTTCTGGCAGTTGGATCTGGCTGGTTTTTCTCGTAGTGATGATGCTCTTTTTATACATTCCGCGTTGGATGGCGCAACGGCAACGCCGACAACAGGAAGCGGCCCTGGCCGTCGGGGATCGCGTCTTGACCATCGGGGGACTGCTTGGCACGCTGACTCATATTGATCACGAGAAAAACATAGCTCGTCTACAGATCGCAGAAGGCGTTGAGATAGAGATTTTGATCGGCGCCATCAGTGGCAAGCGCGCCAATCCCAGCGAAAGTTAGAGGAAATCATCATGCATCTTTCGGTTGCCGTGAGTAAAATCAACAAGTGGGGCGTGCGCGAGAGCGGCGACACGGTGGAGATGATCGAACGCCCGCATGGCGGCCTCTCGTTTGTGCTGGCCGACGGGCAAAGCTCTGGCGAAGCTGCCAAGGCGATCAGCATCCGCGTGGTGCGCAAAGTTGTCTCGGACCTGGCGGAAGGCGTGCGCGACGGCGCGACGGCGCGCGCTGCCAATGATATGCTGTACGCTCTGCGCCAGGGCAAAGTATCCTCGACGCTCGTCGTTCTTTCGGTGGAATTAGACAGCCATTCTCTCATCGTCACGCAGTGCGGCGAATCTTCCGTCTACGTGCGCTACCCCGGCGGCGACCTGCAATTGCTGGAAAGTGAGACGCCGGTGTTGGGCTTCTACCGCAACACCCGCCCGACGGTGGATCACATTTACCTGGAGCCGGGACTGGTGGCCTGCGCCTTCACCGATGGCCTCAAACACGCCGGGAGCCGCAGCGGCGTCGAATTCGACATCCCCGAGGCGCTCGAAGCGGTCTGGCAAGAGTCGCCAACGGCGCTCGCGCTGGCGGATGGCCTGCTGGAACGCGCCATGGCCGCCGATAATGGCCGCCCCACCGACGACACCAGCATCCTCGTGCTTCACGTGCAGTCAGGGGAACCCACCGGCCCGCGCGGGATGCAGGTGGAAGTGCCGCTGCCCGACTGATGGACGCGAGCGAGCCGGGTGAGCGTGCGCCGTTAATCGGGATCGTCGGCCCGTGTTCGTCCGGCAAAACCACCCTGGCGCGGGCGCTACGGGCGCGCGGCTACCCGGTGAAGGAAATCATGCAAGAGCACTGCGCCGCCCCGGATATGTGGCGGCGCATCACCCACCCGGACCTTTTGATCTACCTGGATGTCAGCCTCGCCGTGGCGGCCCAACGAGAGGGATTACAAGAACCTTCCTCATGGTGGCCTGCCGAACGCCAGGTGCGCCTGGCCCACGCCCGCCAACATTGCAATATTTACGTGGACACTTCATCCCTGTCGCCGGAAGAAGTCGCTGCGCAAGTGATGGCGCAATTGAAAAACTGTTCGGCTCGGAGCTAAGGCCTGCCAACAGATTCAAGCTAAAATCTGCTGAATCTGCTCAATCTGCTGATAAAAACTAAAGGCGAGTATGCCCATCCCAATCCTGGCTTTCGTAGGACACAGCGGCAGCGGCAAGACAACGCTGCTGGAGTCCCTCATCCCGCGGTTGACGCAGCGGGGCTACCGCGTCGCCGTCGTCAAGCACACGTGGCACCGCGACATCGTCACCGATGTGCCCGGCATGGACACGCGCCGCCTGTGGGACGCAGGCGCGGCGCAGACCCTCCTGGTGACGCCGGAGCGCGTGGCGCACATCTACCGCTGCGAGACCGAGCCGCCGCTGGAAACGGTGCTGGCCCAGGTTCACGACGTAGACCTGATCCTGCTGGAAGGCTTCAAACGCGCGCCCTGGCCCAAAATCGAAGTGGTGCGCGCAGCCCACAATCCCGCGCCGCTGACCGACCTGGCAGGTCGCGTCGCCTTCGTCACCGACGTCCCCGCCCTGAGCGCGGACGTCCCCTGCTTTGCGCTGGATGCGTGGGAGGCTCTGGCTAACTTTGTCGAGGAATTTCTCAACGGATTCAACGGATTTTAACGGACAATCCTTTCCGTTCAATCCGTTGAGCCTGTTTTCTGAGGAATTCGTCATTACCCTGCGGTTCACCAGCGGTTGGATGAAAATTTCACGCAAAGACGCCAAGCTCGCCAAGTTCTTGTTTTTTACTTCGCGTCTTTGCGCCTTTGCGTGAAATAGTCTTTATTTTCAGAGGAGACCTATGGGACGCTGGCAAGAAATTGATCATACCGCCGACCTGGCGCTGCATATCTGGGCCGACGATCTGCCGGACTTGTTTATCACTACCGCGCGGGGAACATTCGCGCTGGTCGCCGATTTGGCCCAGGTGAGGCCGGAGCGTGCCGTCGCAGTGACGCTGGACGCGCTGGACGTGGAGATGCTGTTGGTGGATTGGCTCAACGAGTTGCTGTATCAGAACGAGGTCAACGGCCTGGTTTTCACCGAATTCAGCTTTGAATCCCTGTCGCCGACGCACCTGCAAGCCACGGTGTATGGCGGGCCGGCGCCGGAACGGCTGGGCTACGTCAAGGCCGCCACATTCCACAACCTCGTCGTCCAGCAAACCCCGCAGGGCTACGAAACCGAAATTGTGTTGGATACATAAGCTCAATTTTTTGTCAGCAGATTGAGCAGATTCAGCAGATTAAATCTGAAAATCTGCTTAATCTGCTGACAGAACAGAGATTTTTTTAGAAAGTCGAGGTGTGCTATGGTGGAGAAGAATCAATTTGAACAACTGAGCGATTACGTGTGGGAATTACCCCAACATTACGACGCCCGGATGCGCGTTCCGGCCCGCATCTACGGCAACGAGCAGATTTTCGACATGGCCTTCCGCGACAAATCGGTGGAGCAGTTGGTCAACGTGGCGATGCTGCCGGGCATCGTGCGGTACGCGATGGCGATGCCGGACATGCACCAGGGCTACGGCTTCCCGATTGGGGGCGTCGCCGCGTTCCGCTACAGCGACGGCATCGTCTCGCCCGGCGGCGTGGGCTACGACATCAACTGCGGTGTGCGCATGCTGGCGTCGGCCATGGACTACGAGGACATTGAGCCATACCTGGAAGAATTGATCGCCACACTTTTCAAAATGTGCCCCAGCGGCGTGGGCGAAGACGGCTCGGTGCGGTTGTCGGACAAGGAATTGGACGACGTGCTGGAACGCGGCACGGAATGGGCGCTCTCGAAGGGCTACGCCACCCGCGCCGACGCCGAGCGCACGGAGAGCTACGGGCGCATCGCCGGCGCGCGCGCCGACGTGGTCCCCAAGCGCGCGAAGGAGCGGGGCCGCCCGCAGATGGGGTCGCTGGGATCGGGCAACCACTTCCTCGAAATTGACGTGGTAGACGAAATCTACAACGTCGACGTGGCGACCGCCTTTGGGCTGCGGCTGGGGCAAGTCGTGGTGCAAATCCACTGTGGATCGCGCGGTCTGGGCCACGAGGTATGCGAGCAGGCCATCCGCGCGCTCCAAGACGCGCCGCGTCGTTACAACATCCCCATTCCTGACCGGGAACTGGTGGCCGCGCCGGTCCAATCGCCGGAAGGCCAGGAATACCTGGCAGGGATGGCGGCGGCGGCCAACTACGCCTTCGCCAACCGGCAGGTGCTGGCGCACTTCGTCCGCCAGGCGTTTGACCGGGTGCTGGCCGGCAAAGTGACCGACCGCGATTTGTACCAGGTCTACGACGTGGCGCACAACATCGCCAAAGTCGAGGAACACGCGGTGGACGGCAAGCCGCTGAAAGTCGTAGTGCATCGCAAGGGCGCCACGCGCTCCTTCCCGCCGGGCCACCCCGATCTGCCGGCCGTATACCGCGAAGTCGGCCAGCCCGTGCTGGTGCCCGGCTCGATGGGCACAGCCTCCTACGTCCTGGTGGGGACGGCGGATGGCTTCGGCGAGACGTTCGGCTCCACCTGTCACGGCGCCGGCCGCACGATGAGCCGCAACGCCGCCATCCGCGCTGTGCGCGGCGAGCAGGTGCGGGCGGATCTCAACCGGCAAGGGATCGTGGTGCGCACCGGCAGCCTGCGCGGCCTGGCCGAGGAGGCGCCCATGGCCTACAAAGAGGTGGATCAGGTGGTCGAATCGGTGGCCGGCGCCGGGCTGGCGGGGAAGGTGGCGCGCGTCCACCCGGTGGCGGTGATTAAAGGTTAGTGGAACGTCAAACGCGCGTGGGTGGATAAGAACAGCGGGGCGCATCGTGCGCCCCGCTGTTTTGGCTGACCCGCGCCGTCAAGCGTGGTGGGCTAATTCCTCTTTGATCGCCAGCCCCAGGCGATGGATGCCCTCGACGATTTGTTCGGGTTGGGCGTTGGAGAAGTTGAGGCGCATAGCATTGTGGCCCCCGTCAGCGTAGGGGAAGAAGTCCACGCCAGGCACGAATGCGACCTTTTTCTCCAGTGCCTTTACGAGGAACTCCTTGGTGTCTATGCACTCCGGCACCCTGGCCCACAGGAACAGCCCGCCTAACGGGCGTGTCCAACTGCACCCTTCGGGCCAAAATTCGGCCAGAGCGTCCAGCATCGTGTCGCGGCGCTCCCGGTAGACCGCGCGCAATTGCCGGACGTGCGCCCGGAGAATTCCCCGTTGGGCGATGTCGTTGGCAATCATCTGATCGAAAGTGCTGGAGTGCAGGTCGGCGCCCTGTTTGGCTAACACCAGACGGTACGTGATCTCCTCCGGCGCGGCCACCCAGCCGACGCGCAGCCCCGGCGTCATCGTCTTGGAGAACGTGCCGAGGTAGATCGTGCGCTCCGGGGCCATCGAAGCGATGGGCGGCATATCCTGTCCCTCGTAGCGCAGCGCGCCGTAAGGGTCATCCTCGACGATAATCAAGTCATACTTGCGGGCAATCTCCACCAGGCGCTGGCGGCGGTCTTCCGGCACGGTGGTGCCCGCCGGGTTGTGGAAATTGGGCAGGATGTAGATGAAGCGCACCGGCGTCTTCTGGATGGCCTCCTCCACCAGGTCCACTTGCATCCCGTCGTCGTCCAGGGGGATGGTGACAAATTCGGCTTCGTAGGCGCGCCACGCCTGGATGGCGCCCAGGTAGGTGGGCCGCCCGGTGAGCACGTGGGAACCGGCATCAATGAACACTTTGCCGATCAGGTCTAAAGCCTGTTGGGAGCCGGTGGTGATCAGGATGTTGTCGGGGCTGTGTTGAATGCCATACCGGCACATGGACTCGGCCAGGTACTCGCGCAAGGGACGGTGGCCCTCGGTGGTGCTGTACTGGAGGGATTGTTTGGCTTCCTGGCGCAGGAGATATTTGCACGCTTCCTCAATCTCGCGCACAGGGAAAAGTTCCGGGGCCGGCATACCGCCGCCGAAAGAAATCACATCCGGCCGCTGCGTGATTTTGAGCAGTTCCCGGATAGACGAGCCTTTCATATTTTGGGTGCGTCGCGCCAGAAACCGTTCCCATTGTACCGGCGTCGCGCCCGTGGTTGTGTCTACAGTCATTATCGCCTCCTGATTGAGTATCGTAATAAAACAAGCCTGTCATTGGGTGACAGGCTTGTCATAAGCTACAAATCCATCCGAGCAAGCATGAGGCTGCGTAAGGTGCGGTCTAAAAGTCGCCCTAACAAAAATATGGAAGATCCCAGTGCGACACGCCGCACTCCAAGTCCCTCTCTATAAAAGTGTCGTTCCATAGTTTCATGGTACGCAGGCCGCAAGCGGAAATCAACCGCAGTTTGTGCCTGAATGTAATGACGTTTTTCTTATCTGTGCTAGAATAGCCGCTATGGATTTGGGAATTGTCATTGTGAATTACAACACACGGGCCTTATTGGAACGTTGTCTTGAAACGGTGTTGGCAAGCGTGGGCGTGACTTTTCAAGTGTGTGTGGTGGACAATCATTCGCCAGACGACAGCGCCGCGCTGGTCGCCGCCAAGTTTCCCCAAATCCAGTTGATCGCCAACACAGACAATGTAGGGTATCCAGCGGCCAACAATCAAGGGCTACAACGCCTGGGGTTCGCCGCCGGGGCGTGTCCCACCGCGCCGCGCTACGCGCTGCTGTTGAATCCTGATACCGAAGTTCCCCCGGAGGCGTTCCGCAAGATGTTGGACTTTATGGCGGCGCATCCCGACGCCGGCGTAGCCGGCCCCCGTTTGGTGCGCCCGGACGGCTCGCTAGATTTGGCGTGTCGCCGCGCCTTCCCTTCCCCGGAAGTGTCGCTCTACCGACTGTTGGGGTTATCCCGCCTGTTCCCCCAAAGCCCGCGTTTTGGCCGCTACAACCTCACCTACCTGGACGAACATCAAACCGCCGAGGTGGATTCCGTGGTGGGCGCGTTCATGCTGGTGCGCCGGGAAGCCATCGAGTCCGCCGGGCTGTTGGACGACACCTTCTTTATGTACGGCGAGGATTTGGACTGGGCCTATCGCATCAAGGCCGCCGGGTGGAAGGTCTATTACTATCCCGATGTCACCGTATTGCACGTCAAACGCGCGGCCAGCAAGCAAAGTCCCAAAGCCCAGGTGGAATTTTGGCGGGCGATGGAAATTTTCTACTGCAAGCACTACGCCCAACAGACGCCGCGCTGGCTGCACTACCTGATTTTGGGCATCGTGCGCCTGCAAACGCGGCTGGTCGCGTGGAAAGTGGGGTATCGCGTATGAAAGCGGAACGCGCGCATCGAATTTTTGTGACCTGGATGCTGGCGGTGGACGTGGTGATGTTGGCGGCGGCCTTTGGTGCAGCCTATTGGCTGCGCCAGCTCCTGCCGTTTCCTGATCCCGCTCAGGGGATGCGCCCTTTTAACGAATATCTGCCCATGTTAGCGATCCACGTCATCTCCTTGTGCGGCGTCTTCTTCTTTGCGCAGCTTTATAACCTCGCGCGCGCGTCGCGGGTGGACGAGTTGTACGCCATTGTGGTTTCTGCCACCATTGGGACGTTGATGGGGATTGCGGTGGCTTCGTTGAGCCTGCGCAATTTTGTCATTGGGCAGCATTATTCGCGCGCGATGGTGGGTTATGCGTGGGGCGGCTCGATTTTGCTGGTAACGTTGGGGCGGATCTTCAACCATTGGCTGCGCAAACAATGGGTGCGTCAGGGGTGGGGACGGCGGCGCGTGTTAATTGTGGGCCTAGGCGACATCGCGCGCATGATTTTGCAGAAGCTCTTGTGGATGCCCGAACTCGGCTACGATGTTGTGGGGTTGGTTGCCCCGCAAGACCAGGAGGACGACTCCGTGCTGGGCACACCGGTGGTGGGCAGCGTTACCCATTTGGGGTCAATCATCCAGCAACAGCAGGCCAATGAAGTGATTATCGCCCTGCCCGAAGAAACGGCCCACTCCGACCTCCTCTGGCTGATCTCCGAGTGCGAGCGCGGGCGCGTGACAATCCGGGTTTACCCTGACCTGTTCCAGATCATGGCCGGGCCGGTCAGCATCAGCGAGCTGGGCGGGTTACCCATCCTCACCGTCCGCGACATCGCGTTGACCGGCTGGCGGCGCACGACCAAGCGCGCGATGGACATCGCCGGCGCCCTCGTGGGGCTGGTGCTGCTCTCGCCGTTGATGATGGTGATCGCCGTGGCGATCAAACTGGAATCGCCAGGGCCGGTATTCTACGTGCAGGAGCGCATGGGCTTGGACGCCAAACCCTTCCCCGTCCTGAAATTTCGCTCGATGCGGACCGACGCCGAGAAGAACGGCCCGGGCTGGACCACGGAGAACGATCCGCGCCGCACGAAAATCGGCACATTCCTGCGCAAGACGAACATTGACGAATTCCCGCAGTTCATCAACGTGCTCCTGGGCGACATGAGCCTGGTCGGGCCGCGCCCGGAGCGTCCGGTGTACGTGGAGCAATTCCGCCGCAGCATCCCCCGCTACATGGATCGCCACCGCGAGAAAGCGGGGCTGACCGGCTGGGCGCAGGTCAACGGCTACCGGGGCGATACGTCCATCGCCGAGCGCACCAAGTACGATCTCTGGTACATCGAGAACTGGTCGTTATGGCTGGATGTCAAAATTATCATCCGCACCGTGCTGCAATTCCTTCATTCTCCCAATGCATATTAAGGAAATCAGTGAGTGGAAATCAGGAATCAGAAATGAGTAAAGAGAACCCCCTTACCAATTTCCAGTTTCCCGAGGTCTGTTTACAGTTACTCATTTCTCATTTCTCATTACTCTTTTAGGAGTTCGTAGGTGAATAAACAATCTTCCGGCGCCGTCTCTTCGGCTCTCTATGATGAAAAATACTTCCTGAGCGTCTGCGAGGGGTATCAAGAATTTGTCTCCAGCGAAGGCGAATATCTCTCGCAGCGTTTGACCGAGGCGCTGGCAGTGGCCGGCATTGCGCCGGGGATGCGGGTGCTGGACGTGGGCTGTGGGCGCGGTGAAATTCTGCGGCACACGACGGAGCTGGGCGCGCGCGCTTACGGGATTGATTACGCCGCCGCGGCTGTGCAACTTTCGGGCCACGTCGCGGCGCAGCAGACGGCGCAGGGCCATCCGGTGGGCGTCTATCAGGCGTCGGCGCTGTATCTGCCCTTCCCGGACAATTTCTTTGACCGCATCCTGCTGCTGGACATCGTCGAGCACCTCTATCCACCGGAACTGGCGTCGGCGCTGACCGAGGTGTGGCGCGTGCTCAAGCCCGGCGGGCGGATCGTAATTCATACCGCGCCTAACGTCTGGTACGACCGGTACGCCTACCCGGTCGTGCGCTGGGTGCGTTGCTTGATGGGGCAAGGCGCGCGTTACCCCAAAGACCCCCGCGCCATCATCCCCGAAAACCTGCACGTTCACGTGAACGAGCAATCCCAACTCAGTCTGTGGCGTGTGGTGCGCCGCGCGGGATTCCATGGCGTCAAAGCCTGGTTGAGCACGCCCCCGCAACATCGCCGGGAAAATCTGGCCTTCAAGCTGGCGCGCTGGGTGCTGTTCACCCTGCCGCCGTTCAGTTGGTTCTTCGAGCGCGAAGTCTTTGCCGTAGGGGAGAAGTGAAAGATCGCCGCACGGTAGACGAACTGACCCTCGAGGAACTGGAAGAAATCCTGCGGGTGCGCCGGCGGCAGGAACGCCTCAAGCGGCTGCCCCGCAAATCCAGCCCGACAGACCCCCTGCGTGAAGCGCCGCCGCCGGTGATGGATCCCGCGTCCCAGTGGGTGCGCCCGACGCTCAACGCGGACAATCGCTACAGCGCCGTGATCGAAACGCCGGGCAAGCGCGCGCGCCGTCCCATCCAGTGGGGCTGGGTGTGGAACAAATTCCTGCTTTTGATCGAGATGGCGGCCCTGTTGGGCTTTATCCTCCTGGCGCTGCGCCTGTTTGCCAGCATGCGCACCCTCAACGAAGACAGCCGCGTCGCTATGACCCAGCCGACGCCGGCGCCGACCCCGTTGATTCAAGCCGCCGTGCTGCCCGGCGGTCACACGCCGCCGGACGCCCAGCGCAATTCGGAGCCGGCGCCGATTCCCGCGCATCTGCGCACCCTCGTCGCGGCAATCACGCCGCTGCCAGTGCCCACCCCCGGCCCGGAGCAGGCGCAGCGCATCGTCATCCCTTCCATCAACGTGGACGCGCCGGTGGTGGAGGGCGATGATTGGGAATCCCTGAAGAAGGGCGCAGCGCATCGCATCGGCACGGCGAATCCCGGTGAGCGCGGCAACTGCGTGATTTCAGCGCACAACGACATTTACGGGGAGATTTTCCGGTATCTGCCGGACATGAAAGTGGGGGATGAAATCTTCGTCCACACACAGGCGCAAAAATACCGCTATGTGGTAGAACAAACCCGCATCATTACGGAAGAGGAAGTGGGGGTGATGGCGCCCACCAGCACGCCCGTGTTGACGCTGATTTCATGTTATCCGTATGGGATTGACAGCCACCGGATCGTGGTGATCGCCGCGTTGAAACCATAAGGCTTGTAGTAACGACTTTAGTCGTTAAAAGAACCACTGAAGTGGTTACTACGAACCCCGAGTATGGGGAAAAAATCGGGTTTCCTACCGGAAACCCGATTTTTGTTATTCGATAGAGCGCCCCAGCGCCCAACCGACGGCAGTGTCGGCGAGAAGCGCCACCCAAAGGTTTTGTGTTTGCAAGTAAAGCATCGCGCTGGCGACGGCTAACCCCACGCGCACCAGCAGATTGCGGCCGCGCGCCGGGGATTGCCAATCGCTCCACCGCGCGGGGTTGATGAGCGCCTCCAGCGCGACCGGCAGTAGCCCGGCCCACGTTCCCAGTGAAAGCCCCCATAGCAAGACAAACGGCTCGCGGTAGAAGGCCCAATGCACTTGATGATACACTGCCTCACGCAGCGCGACGCCGAACTGATGGCGGCGAGGCAAGCACTGCGCGCCGGTCTGACGAGATTGCCATTCGCCCAGGGTGAAAATCAGCCAGAGGCCGACTGCAATCAATACCCCCCAGCCCACGTCTCCGGCCCACATTCCCCACTGAGTCTGGAGCGCGGCCCAAGAGAGCGGCTTCAGGCCCAGCCCGCGCTCGGAGAGCACGCCGCGCCAGAGCAGGGCGATTGCCGGAAAGCCGATGGCATACAGCAGGCGCAGGGGATGAACGAGCCAGGGCGCCTCGAACAGGGTGAGGAACTGCGCGGCAGAGGGATTCCGCTTGCCGAGGGTCTCCGCCATCAGCCGCGCACTGATGACAACGAGCGCGGTCCCCAGCGAGAGGATCAGCCAGAGCCAGCGCTCAAGCAGCGCATTGTCGGTGTTCACTAACGGGGCGGCGGCAGCGGCGTGTCGGCGGCCGGACCGGGAATCGTTACCGTAATCTTCGTGCCCTGTCCCTTGGCAGATTTGATCACGGTTTTGCCCTTGACGAGCATCGCGCGCTCGTACAGGTTCATCATCCCCAGGCTGCCGCGCGTCGCATAGCTGGCCTCGACGGCGGCCACGTCAAACCCTTTACCATCGTCCTCAATCTCGGCCAGGATATTCGTCCCCTTGCGGTACAGTCGAATCCAGAGGTTTTTGGCCTGGGAGTGCTTGCGCACATTGGTGGTGGCTTCGTCAATGATGTAGAAGATAGCGCCCTGCGCTTCCTGGCTCAACAGGGAGCCGGCTTCCTTATCCAGTTCTAAATGAATCGGCAAGGCGTCGGTCTCAGCGATTTTCTGTTTAAGCTGCTCCAACGCGGGAATCAATCCCTGGCTTTCCAGGATCAAGGGGCGCAGGGTGAAAAGCATCTGGCGAATTTCTTTGGTGGTCTTGCGCGCCAAATCTTCCAGTTGTTCGAGTTCTTCGATGGACTTGGTCGGATCGCGCGGCACCAGCATCCGAATGTAGTTGAGGCGCATGGCAATGGCGGCGATGGTCTGCGTCGGCCCGTCGTGGAGATTGCGGGCCAACTTCTTGCGGGCATCCTCTTCCACCGACACCAGCCGCTCTTTCTCATCCATCAAGTTCTGATAGAGGCTGGCGTTTTGCAGCGCCATCACTGCCTGATTGCAGATGGCAACCAGCAAATCCTGGAAATCGGGAGAGTAAATGTCCGGTTCCGGGCTACCCAACACCAACAGCCCGTAGCTCTCAAATCCGGCCCGTAGTGGGACGACGATGCCCTGGCGGCAATAGTGCAGCGCCGAAATTTGCGACAGTTCGGGATCGGCGCCAGGGTCGTCGGTGATCACCGGCTCGGCTTTTTCAATCGCCACGGACAGGACACCGCGTTGCCCCGGAAACCGCTTACGTTCGTCTTGGGTGGAAATGCTACGCGACTTGGCGATGTACAGGCTCTGATCCATACTGAACAAAAGGATCATCCCGACCTGCGTGACCTCGCGATCTTTGGCCGTCGTGTAAAACTCGCGCAGACCGGCGTTGCTGACGTCCAAGGCCGCCTCCAACACCCGCTCATAGTTGAGGGTCGCGCTGAGGGTGCTGGCTAACTCAAAGATGAGGCGCGCCTTCTGGTGCGCTGTCTCGACCGCGGCCGCCGATTCCCGATCGCGGCGCTCCCGGTCAGCCGCCAGGGTTTGCTTGAGGCGGGTGCTGATTTGGGCGACGGCCCCCCCGGCAACCAACAAGATCAAGCCGTTGGTAAAGTAGGGGAAAGCCGTCGAAAACAGCTCGGGAAGCGGCATGGAGAACGAGAGATGCGCCTGACGCCAGGCAATCGCCCAGTAACCGCCGACGACGACGACCACGATAGCGAGGCTGGGCAAAAGAGACATACGCATCGCAGCCGTGCTGATGGGGATGATGGAGACGAAGAGCAGCGGGCTTTGCGCGCCGCCCGACGCCGCGACGAACCCTAGCGTTTGCGCAACGTCCAGGAGCAGCATCAACGTGCGCGCGCTCTTCCCTAGCGAATTTTGCAACAGAGCGATCAAGGTCATCATGTTGGCAACCCCGCTGATCGCCAGCAGGATCAGCACGACGATAGGGAACGATTTGTTGTTGAGGATGACGTCAATGCCAATGACCGCCGCCACAGCCAGCAAGAAAAACCAGCGCAGGCTGACAAACAACCATTCGATTTTAAATTCGGAATCGTTCATCGTGACTCCCGGTCGTCTTTACACGGAGAAACGAATGTGGACAATGTCCCCATCCTTGACAATGTACTCTTTGCCTTCCAACTGGAGCTTGCCGACTTTGCGCGCCGCCGCCATGGTGCCGGCCTCGATGAGGTCGCGGTAGGCGATAACCTCGGCCCGGATGAAGCCCCGCGCCAGGTCGGAGTGAATGGCGCCGGCGGCTTCCAGGGCCGTCGCGCCGACGGGGATGTTCCACGCGCGCACCTCGTCTTCCCCCACCGTGAAAAAAGATTGGAGATTGACCAGTTGGTACGAAGCCTGGATGACGCGGCTGGCCGCCAGTTCTTTGATGCCAAATTCCTCCATGAACATCTGCGCCTCGTCCGGGTCCAACTGGCTCATTTCCATTTCCAATTTTCCCTGGATCGTCAGCATCACAGAGTCGGCGTGAGAGTACGTGATCACCTTTTCCGGCTGAAGCGGCGTTTCGCCGGTGTTGAGCAGCACCAACACGGGCTTGAGACTCAGCAGGCTGTAACCACTCAGGCCGGCTTTCTCTTCGGCAGACAGGCCGAGGTCGCGCAGCGGCGTCCCCGCATCGAGAGCGTCGCGCAGTCGTTCAAACAGCACCTGGCTGTCCTGGAGCGTCTGGCGCTCCGGGCCGCGTGCGCCCTTGTGCAGGCCCTCGGCAATCCGCTGAAGCCGGTTCTCGACGGTCATCATATCGGCCAGGATGAATTCGTTGTCCAACGTATCCAGGTCGCGCTGCGGATTGACGCTGCCCAGGAGATGTGGGACTTGCGGGTCTTCAAACGCGCGCACCACGTGGACAAACGCATCCATCGGCGCGATTTTGTTGCGCAGTTCGCCGCCCAAGCCCTTCTTGCCGAGGTCCTGATCCAGCCCGGCAATGTCCACGTAGGTCACTTTGGCGTAGATGGTTTTGCGGGGATGATACATCTCGCTGAGGATGTCCACCCGCGCATCCGGGACATCCACGACCATGCTGAACAGCTCCAATTTGCCGGTGGAGGCAGTCGTGGTGGGGCGGTCAGCTTTGGTCAGGGCATTGAATACGGTGGTCTTACCACTGGTGGGCAGGCCAATGATACCTAGCTCCATAGGGCGCTCCTTTCGTCCTCCGGGAAGTTACCTTAGAGGCGAGGTGTGATTTCACGGAGGATGCAGTAACAATCAGTGATTTATACAGAAATTATACCACACGTCATTCCGAATGATCTATTTTGAGTGGGTCTCGGTCACGCGTTGTTCAAAACGGTCAATGTCTTTGACAATCTCTTGCAGGCTCTTCTCCCAAAATTCAGGGCGGCGCACGTCCATGCCAAAGCGCACCGCGAGGGTGGCGGCGTCATCCATGCCGGTCGCGCTCAACAGATCGTCGTAGCGCGCCAGGAAACCCCCCGGCGCTTCCCGATAGCGCGCGAAAAGTCCCAGGCTGAAGAGCAGGCCAAACATATACGGGAAGTTATAGAAGATGCTGCCATAGTAATGGGATTTGACGGCCCACATGTACGGATGCAGGTACTCCGGGTCCAGGCCGTCGCCATAAGTAGCCCGCTGGCTGTCGAGCATCATCGCGTTAAATTCGGCGACGGCGAGTTCGCGGCGCTGCCGGCGGGCAAACACCTCGGTCTCGAAGAGATAACGACTGGTGATGTCCACAATGACCTGCGTAGCATCCTGGAGTGAGGCTTCCAGGATGGCGAGTTGTTCATCGGGCGGGGCCAGTTTGAGCGCAGCCTCGCGCACGATGATCTCGCAGAAGTTGCTGGCGGTTTCGGCCAGCGTCATCGGCGTCTGGCGCTGGATGTAGGTGCAACCGACGCGCGCCAGATTGTGATAAGCGTGTCCCAATTCGTGGGCCAGGGTGCTCATCCCGCCATAATTAGCCTTGAAGTTCGCCAGGATGCGGGATTCACCCCCGCGCACCCAGGCGCAAAATGCGCCGCCGCGCTTGCCGTCGCGCGGCTCGGCGTCAATCCACTGCTCACGGAAAGCCTGCTCGGCCAGACCGCCCAGGCGCGGCGAGAAAGTGTGAAACTCGCGGATGATGAAATCCTGCGAAGTGGAAAACGTCCACTCCTGCGAGTTCGCCCCCACCGGCGCGAACAAATCATACCACGTCAGCGTGTCCAATCCCAGGGCGCGGGCTTTGACCTTCAAATAACGGCGAAAGTCCGGGAAGAACGACTGCGCCGTGGTCAACATCACCTCCAGAGTTTCCCGGTCTATGTGATTCTGGAACAGCGCGACATCCAACGGCGTCTGCCAGTTGCGCCGGCGGCTCAGAACGTTCATCTGCCCTTTGATGCTGTTGAGGGCGGCGGCGATGGGCAACGCGTGGGTCTCCCAGGCCGACAGTTCGGCGACGTAAGCGCGCCGCCGCAGATCGCGGTCGGACTCAAAGGCGAGGTTACGGATAGCGGTGAGAGGTAGCCGCTGCACTTCGTCCCCGATGACAACGTCGGCAGTGATTTGGGAGCTGAAGTTGTTGTAGAGCGTAGCCCACGCCCTGCCGCCGGTCAGATTTAACTCGGTCGCCAGCGCCTCTTCCTCCGGCGACATCAAGTGCTGCGCCGCGATCTTGGCTTCGCGGAGAGCATAGGCGTGCGCCTTCGCCATCGCCGATCGCGCGATGAGGGCTTCCACATCCAACGCGCCCAACCAGGCCGTCAGCCGGGTTTGCAGTTGATCCAGTTGCACAGTTTGGAGCTGGAGTTCGCTTTGGCGCGCCTGAGCGACGACGTTGCGCGAATCGGTGGCGACAAAGCCCATCACGTAGGCGTACAAGGTGTGGGTGTACTCCAACACTTGATTGAGCTGTGCCAGCGCCGTCTCGAAAAGCGTCGCCAATTCCGCATCTACCGCCGGCGCCGTTTGCCGCACCATGATGCCATGCGCGTCCCACAAGTGCTGCAATGCAGCAATATCCGCCTGATTCTGGGCCAAACTGTCCAGAAATTCCGCCGAATCCAGACCGGGATAGACGGCGCTCATATCCCAATGGGGTAAGGACGAATTAGTTTCACTCATAGTCATTCTTCCTGTACGATGATTTAGATTGGCATTAGCTTACACTTGCCCGGGCAAACGTCAAGTAAATCAGCCCATCAGTTTTTCAAAGTTGTTTCAACCGCACTGAGCAGTTTTTTAGAACCGAAAGGCATTGAAATGTAGTGCTGAGGGTAAAGCGGCGCGATCATTTCAAAATGCTTAGGGGGGAGATTGGCGGGGTCCAGGCTGGTGATGATCAATACCGGGATATTTTTTAGGGTCATCTCAGCCTGCATCATTTGATAAAACTCACAACCATCCGGGGCATCGCGCAAAATATTCTGGGTAAACAAGTCAATCCCCCCCTCGCGCAACATATTCATGGCCTCTACGCTATCGGTCGTATACAGGTGTTCATATCCGGCCCGCGTGAGGATAACATGAAGTAATTCCAGGATTTCCAGTTCGTTGTCCAAACTCAATATGCGAGGCATTGGGATCATTCCAGGAGAGAATAGGTACTGTTTACTATTTTCTAACATACACTTTTGTTTTCTATTATACACGACAAACATCTAACACGCAATTGCTAGTGAGTATCAAATATTATTTTGTCACTTCTTTAGAAGTCTAACTTTCTGGTAAGTGGCCCTTGTCGTGAAACGCCCCCCATCTGTGGGGCGGCTTGACCTTCAATCGGCTAACGTATATTATAGAGGTAGTGTCCATCGCGACAATGTCCAACACAACCATTCAGATTATTCTATGTAGCTTTAGGAGGGTGGCAATGAAGAAACTTGTGATGGGGTTCCTGCTGGTAAGCCTGGTGTTATTGAGCATCGCCGTCGTACAGGCGCAGCCGGTGACAGCGCAAGGAACGGTGCATATTGTGCAACCGGGGGATACCCTGTTCAGTATCGCCCGTCGGTATGGGGTAGACGTGTCGGCCCTGGCCCACGCCAACAACATTCTTAATCCCAATCATATTTACGTGGGGCAGCGCCTGGTGATTCCTACTGGCACCGTCGCACCGCCGGCGTCCGGTAACGTGTACGTGGTCAAGGCAGGAGATACGTTGTACAGCATCGCGCGCTATTACGGCACGACCGCCTGGGCCATTGCGCAAGCGAATGGCCTCTACAATTTGAACCAAATCTACGTCGGACAACGCCTGGTGCTCCCCGGCGCAGCGCCGATCGCGCCGGCCGCAACCCCGCGCCCCACAACAGCGCCGCCCGCCACCAGCACGGCGTGGCGCGGCGAATACTACACCGGCAAGGACCTGGCCGGAGCGCCGGTGTTCGTGCGCAATGACGCGGCGGTGAACTTCCAATGGGCGCTACGGTCCCCCGATACCCGCCTGAACACCGACCAGTTCTCGGTGCGGTGGACACGCACGATCAACTTCCGGGGCGGGTTGTATCGCTTCACGATCATGGCGGACGACGGCGCGCGGATTTGGGTGGATGGCATCTTATCAGTGGATGCGTGGAAAATCGAGCCGGGCAGCACACATCAAGCGGATGTCACCCTCACGCCCGGCTATCACCTGATCACGATTGACTATTTCGAGGAGACCGGCGGCGCGGCCATCAAGTTCACGTTCGCGCGATTGGGTAACGCGCCGGTCGCCACCCCGACGCCGGCGACCACCCCCACCCCGATGCCCGGCGGCAGCGCGACGCCGAGTACCGGCGATGGGGCCTGGGTGGGGCAATATTTCGGCAATCAGACATTGAGTGGCGCCCCCGTCATCACGCGCACGGACAGCTTTATCGGGTTTGAGTGGGGTCAGGCTGCGCCAATGACCGGAATACCCTCCGATCACTTCAGCGTCCGCTGGACCCGGCAGCTCTGGCTTTACGAGGATAATTACGTTTTCTGTGCGCGCGCCGACGACGGCGTGCGACTCACCGTGGATGGGAAGCGCGTGATTGATGAGTGGCACGGCTCGCCGGGGTATCCCAACTATTGTGTGGAGTTGGAACTCCTCAAAGGGACGCACACCCTCCAGGCCGAGTATTATGAAGACGGGGGAGAGGCGCTCGTCTATGTTTGGTGGGAACGGCGTTAAATTGTACAAGCCGGATATGTGTGCTATGATTTTAATCGAACCGGTTTTTTAGCTGAAACAGGAGGTACCATGGGAGTTTTTGGTAAACGTAGAGATCAACCGAGCGCGCCGGCTGCGCCAGCGCCCGCCGCCCAAACGCCCCCACCTAAAGTCGAGAAGAAAGAAGAGGTGCGCGATTCGTTCCTGATTCCCCTGGAACCGGACCCGCCGGGCACGCCTACCCAACGGGGCTTCATGCCGGAACAACGCGCGGCGCTGCTGAAAATGCAAATCCAGATCGCCGACAACATCCGTAAAAAATTCCTGGCCCCAACCCTCGCGCTCGACTTGCCGCTAGAACGCACGCCGGAGCGCGAACAGGTGGCGCGCGAAAAGCTGGATCAACTCCTCTCCGGCGGCGGATTCCGTCTGCCGCCCGGCATCACCCAGGAACAGTTCTACGAAGGCATCATGAACGAAATTTTTGGGTTTGGGCCGATCCAGCCGCTCATTGATCGCACCGACCTGACCGAAATCATGGTCAACGGTCCGTACATCGTCTTCGTGGAAATGAAGGGGCGCCTGAGCGAAAGCGGCTACAAATTCCTGGACGATGACCACGTCGAGCGCATCATCAAGCGCATCGTGTTGCCGCTGGGCCGCGTTGCCAGCAGCGACCATCCGCTCATTGACGCCCGTCTGCCCGACGGCTCGCGCGTCAACGCCGTGCTGCGTCCCTGCGCCATTGACGGCCCGAACATCACCATCCGCAAGTTTTCCAAAGACAAACTTACCTACAACGACCTGCTCAAATTCGGTTCCATCACCGAAGACATGGTCAAATTTCTGGAAGCCGCCGTCGCCTCCCGGCGCAACATCATCGTCTCCGGCGGCACCGGCTCCGGCAAGACCACGCTCATCAACATCCTCTCCGCCTTCATCCCCGAACACGAGCGCACCGTCACCATCGAGGACGCCGCCGAACTGCAATTGCGCCAACGCAACGTCGTGCGCCTGGAGACGAAGAAACCCAATCCCAACAGCCCCACCGAAGTCACCATCCGCCACTGCGTCATCAACGCCCTGCGGATGCGCCCGGAACGCATCGTCGTGGGCGAGTGCCGCGGCGGCGAGGCGCTGGACATGCTCCAGGCGATGAACACCGGCCACGATGGCAGTATGACCACCATCCACGCCAACACCCCGCGCGACTGCATCTCCCGCCTGGAAACACTGGTGTTGATGGCCGGCGCCGACCTGCCCCTGATGACCGTGCGCCGCCAGATTGCCTCCGCCATCCACATGATCGTGCAGGCCTCCCGCCTGCGCGACGGCAGCCGCAAGGTCACGTCTGTCTCTGAAATCCTGGGGATGGAGGGTGAGAACGTCATCATGCAGGAAATCTACAAGTTCTTCGACGAAGGCGACGGCGCGGATGGCAAAATTCAGGGCTACCACAGCCCCACCGGCATCCGGCCCAACTGTAGCGAGTTGCTGGTCCGCAGCGGTTTCAACCTCCCACCCTCAATGTTTATGAAGAAGCCCAGCCCTTACCAGTAAACTCGAATCTGGATTTTGGATAAGACTGAGATATAAAAAACGGAACCTGACGGTTCCGTTTTTTTTGTTTACGCTGATATAGCCTCTCTCACCCCAGGCACACGCCCAATGCCCGCGCGGTCTGGAGGATGTCACTGTCCAACGGCACAAGTTTCTGCCCGGCGACGGCCTCGGCGATGGGAACAGCCACCATTTGCTCGTCGCGCAGGGCGACCATGTGCCCCAGCCGCCCCTCGGCGATGAGGCGCACGGCCATCGCGCCGAAGCGCGTCGCCAGCAGCCGGTCGAAGGCAGTGGGCGAGCCGCCGCGCTGCAAGTGCCCCAGCACCGTCACGCGCACCTCGACGGCGTCGTTCTGGGCGCGGAGCTGCTCCGCCAGCGCCTCCCCGATGCCGCCAAGCCGCCGTTCTGCCCCCACCTCGCGCCGTTCCTGGTAGATCGCTGCTCCCCCCACAGGACGCGCCCCCTCTGCCACCACAATGATGCTGTATTTCGCCCCGCTCCGGCTGCGAAGCCGCACTTTTTCCGCCACGCGCGTTATGTCATAGGGGATTTCTGGGATGAGGATCACGTCCGCGTCGCCCGCAATGCCCGCCTTGAGCGCGATCCAGCCTGCGTCGCGCCCCATCACTTCAAGGATGAGCGCGCGGTGGTGGCTCTCAGCCGTGGTGTGCAGCCGGTCCAACGCTTCCATGGCCGTATTGACGGCGGTGTCGAATCCAAAGGTGACGTTGGTTTCCAACAGATCGTTGTCAATCGTCTTGGGGACGCCCACCGCTTTGAGGCCCTTTGGGATCAGTTCGTGGGTGATGCGCAACGAGCCGTCCCCGCCGATGACGACGAGCGCATCCAGCCCCAGAACTTGCGCGTGCCGCACCACATCGTCCGACACGTCGAAAACACGCACCGCCTCGTCTACTTTGATTTCGTAAGCGAAAGGATTGGCGCGGTTGGTCGTGCCCAGAATCGTGCCGCCTCGCGCCAGGAGGCCATGCACGTCGTCCAATCCAAGCGGGCGCACCTTCCCCGGCTGGATGAGGCCCTCGAATCCGTCCTCAATGCCGAGGACGTCCCACCCGTACTCGTTGATGGCCGTCTTGACCACCGCCCGGATCACGGCATTCAGGCCGGGGCAATCCCCGCCGCCGGTAAGCACCGCAATACATTTGACCATCCTGCCCCCCTTGAAAATAGCCTCAACGGATTGAACGAATTAAACGGAAAAACTATCCGTTAAATTCCGTTACATCCGTTGAGAAAGTTTTTCTTCATCCCACCGCTGGTGAACCGCCAGTCAATGAGGAATTCCTCTGAAGATACAAGCCTGTTTCACGCAAAGACGCAAAGTAAAAAACCTGGCGAGCCTGGCGGCTTTGCGCGAAATTTTCATTCAATTTTCGTCTTTAGCACCGGCCTTGAGGCCAGCCATTTACATCGAACGTATGATAGCCACGAAATCGCCAAAAGGCAAACTCCGTTGGGAAGTCGGCCAAACAAAAAGACGCAAGGCGCTGCCTTGCGTCTCTGTCGTATCCCTACCGGGTTCAGGCCGACAGCAGTCGTGCCATCATCTCCGGGGCCATGTCCAGCCGGGTGCCATCGGGCGGCGCATCGCGTCCGCGAAACGCGGCCTCAAGCCCGACCAGCCTACAGCGGGCCAGCAACCAACGACGTTCGGCTAAAATTTCCACAATGTTCGCATCCCCCCGCACAGCTATGAAGCTGGCGTACTGTCCCAACCAGATGTCAGCGTCCAGACTCAGCAATTCCGGGTGCGTTTCCACCGCAGCCCGGGCGGCCTCCCACGAATCTGCCGCCAGGAAGACTTCAATCGCATTGATCACCCGCATCTGCGCCTCGCCCAATACCTGCGCCATGCGCCGCTTGACGAGATCGAGCAATTCGGGGTACTCAAACAGCAACCGCAGCAGAGTGTCGTAGGAATCTGCCGTTTGAAGACGCATCCACAGTACCGGGTCAATGTCGGTGGGCGGCGGCGACTCGCCGGCGATACGGTCGGCAAAAGCCGCGTCCACGCCTTCGACCCGACAGCGCGCCAGCATGTGCCGGTGATCCTGGAGGATTTCGATGGCGCGCTTGTCCTTCTGCCGGGCGATAAGGGCCGACAGGATGGCGTCGGCTTCCTCGGACAACAGCTCGTGATGTTCGATGACCACCTGCTTGGCCGCCCCCCACGACTCGGAACGGGTGAAAGCGTCCAGGGCCTGCAAAAGCATCCGCTTCTGCTGATATGAAATTTCCTTGCTTGTATAGCTCTCGTCCATTGGGTTCACCTTGCTTTCCTGGTCATGTTGAAAACCGTACAGCACCATAAACTGTTTGAATATCTTGGCTTTATTCTAACGCAAGGTAGGTTTCGTGAGATTACAAACCCATTACAAAATATAACTGGACTGTTACACACCCCAAATATCGGGTATAATTCAACCATCGTTGCTCCCGCGGCGCTCGCCGGTAGGTCAGAGCGTACCGCACATAGGAGCCTATAGACTCCTTGCGCTGCGCGCAAGGAGTCTACCTGGCCCGGACGGCCGGCGCTGTTCCGCCGGGGAACCCCGTAGGAACGATGACCGGACGGCCTTGTGGATGGCAGGATACCGGACGGCGGCGGGGCAAGTCCTGCGGGAACTTGCCTCCTCGCCGGCCTCAATGCCCTCCCCGCCGTCCGCTCGCCCCCTGCCGGCCGTTCGGGTCACCTGGAAATAACAGCCTCTGGTTGGATGAAAATTCACGGCCTGAAGGCCGAAGGTTAAAAAGGTATTTTCGCGGACGGTGTACCGTCCGCGAAAACACCATTAATGGAGGACAAGATATGGCGCTATTCGGATTGACGGATGTGGTGGAAGTTTGGGAATATGAACGCGGCCTGTTGTATGAGAAGGGCCGCTTCGTCAAATTACTGGAACCGGGCCGCTACCGACTGTGGCAGTGGCAGCACCGCGCTATCGAAAAAGTGAGCATGCGGCAAGTCAGCCAGACCGTGAGCGGGCAGGAAGTCCTCACCACCGACAAGGTGCCGGTGCGCGTGACCCTCATCGCGCAGTACGCCGTGAGCGACCCCGCACTGGCGCAGCACACCGTCGAGGATTACGCCGAACGGCTGTACCAGGACTTGCAGTTGACGCTGCGCGATATCATCAGCGCGCACAGCGTGGACGAGCTGCTCACTGACCGCGACGCTTTCGGTGCGGACCTGCACACCGCCGTCGCCGCCATCGCGCTGACCTATGGCATCACGCTCCACCGGGTCGGCGTGAAAGACGTGATTCTGCCCGGCAGCGTGCAGCGCGTGTTCCTGCAAGAAGTCGAGGCCGACCGGGCCGGGCGCGCTGCGTTGGTCGCTGCCCGCCACGAGACGGCCGCCGCGCGCACCAAAGCCAATACGGCCAAGATTATGCACGAGAACCCGCTCATTATGCGCCTGCAAGAGCTGGAGACGCTGGCCGCGCTGGCCGACAAAGAGGGCAACGTTCTCATCCTCCCCGGCCTGGAAGCCTTGCTGATGCGCCGTTCGGAATAACGATGACCGTGCTGGCTCCGCTGGTCAATCTTGCGCGGCGGCTCACCGGCCATACGGTAGTGAACGCCGGGTCAATCACGCCGGGGCTGGCGCGGCTGGGGTGGATGCTGGGCGTGCCCCCGCGCGAGCTGCTGCAATTCTGCGGCGCGCGACGCGACCCCCGCTACCACTATCGCCCCATGACCCTCGCCAAGCCCAACGGCGCGACGCGGCAGCTCTACGCACCCTCCCCCGCGCTCAAGGCGTTGCAGCACACCCTGCTCCGCGAGTATCTGGCCGGACTCCCCTTGCATTGGGCCGTCACCGGCTTCCGGCGGAAGTTCTCCGTGGCCGACAACGCGCGGATGCATTTGGGGCAGGCCGTGGTCGCCGCCGCCGACATCACGGACTTCTTCGACCACACCAACGCGCGCCGCGTGCGGGCGTTCTTCGCGGCGCAGGACTGGGACGAGGTCGCCGCCGGCGTGTTGACAGGGTTGTGTACCTTCCACGGCGCGCTGCCGCAGGGCGCGCCGACCAGTCCCGCGTTGAGCAATCTGGTCAACGCGCCGTTGGACGAGGCGCTCGCGGCCCTGGCCCGACAGTCCAACGCGCGCTACAGCCGCTACGGCGACGACCTGACGTTCTCCTGGCCCGACCCGCGCCGCGTCCCGCCCACGATGCAGCGCGACGTGCAGCGGATTCTGTTGGGGTTCGACTACACGCTGAACAAGGCCAAAGGCTGGCGCATCTGGCATGTGCATCGCGGCGAAGTCGCCATCATCACCGGCGTGGGATTGGCCCGCGACGGGCACATGCACCCCACCCCGGAAGTCACGCAGGCACTACGCGAGCTGCGCCATCCCCAAAACGCTGACGATGCGGCGCGGCTGCACGGGTATGAGGGGTTTGTGAAGATGTTGAAGTGAGTTGCGAGTGGCGAGTTAGGAGTGAGGAGTGAGGAGGCAAGAGGCAAGATTCGCTGACTCGCTCATTCGCTGACTCGCTGATCCGCTGACTCGCTGATCCGCTGATCCCCTGATTCGCTTTTCGGAGGTTGAACGATGGAGTTACGCCAATTGTGGAAGATTCTGCTGCGCTGGTGGTGGCTGGCGGCGATTCCGGTCGTCGTGGTAGCGGGCTACGTGGGGCTGACATACCAGCGCCCGCCGACGGTGTACCAGGTGGTGATGCGCTTCACGGCCGGGGGGACGCCGGCGCCCACGCTATCCGCCGATTACGACCGCTATCACGCCTGGCTGTCGTCGGAATACATCGCGCGCGCGCTGGCGAACGTCGCGGATACGGGAGCGTTTGCCGAAGCGGTCGCCAGGCGGCTTGCCGGTCGGGGGCTTGACATCCCGGCTCCGGCCATCCAAGGCGCGCTTGTCACGGATTATGCCGAGTCGGTGACGGTCATCTACCTGACGTGGGGCGACGGCGCGCAAATCGTTTCTGTCGCCGAGGAAATCAGCGCGGAGATCACACAAAATGGGCCGGCCTATTTCCCGCAGATGGGCGGGCTAGGCGTCATCGCGCGGCAGGCAGACAAACCGGTAGCCCTTGAGCTAAAACCAACGCTCCGCGCACAGTTGACAGGGCCGGGGCTGCGTCTCATCCTGGCGGGGGGCGTCGGATTGGGGCTGATCTTCCTGGCACACTACCTCGATCCAATGGTGCGCGAGCGGCAGGAAATCGAGCGACTGGGGCTGGCGGTACTGGTGGAGGTTCCCAAGCCACGCCGCCGTTAATAACGTTATCAGAAAAAGACAGCGCGAGGGTGACGAACCCTCGCGCTGTCTTTTTATCCCTAAGATTGTTCTTGAATTTAAAGAAATATCGGACGCAGATAAACGCTGATGAACGCTGATTTTTTAAATTATCTGCGTGACTCTGCGAAAATCTGCGTCCTGATTTCTTTTCGCTGCGTCAGATGTGCGCTTCAAGCCAGGTTTCCACGTCCTTGAGCACCTGGGCGCGTTCCGGCTCGTTGAAGACCTCGTGGTACAGCCCCTCGTAGATTTTGAGGGTCTTGTCGGTGGAACCGGCCCGGTCGTAGAGCATTTGCGCGCCGCCGGGGTCAACCAGTTTGTCCTGGCCGCCCTGGAGGGTGATAAAGGGCAGGGTGATCGCGCCGACTTCGGCGGTGACGCGCTGCATCGCCCGGAGCATTTCCGCCGCCAGCCGCGCGGGAGTCTTGCCGTGGAAGACCAGCGGATCGTTGACGTAGACGCGCACAACCTCCGGATCGCGCGAGATGCCGTTAGCGTCCAGCGCCAGCAGCCCCATCCGGGGCGCGACTTTCGAGAGGATACGACCCATCGTGATCGTCGTCTTGGAAATGCTGTCGCCGATTTTGATGGCCGGTGCGGAAATAACGGCGCCTTTGAAATCGGCCTGGTGGTCGAGCAGGTAATAGGAAGCGATCAACCCGCCCATACTGTGGCCGAGCAGGAAGATGGGTTTGCCGGGCTGCCAGCCTTTGACCATCTTGTAGTAAAGGGTGAGCGTGTCGGTGTAATCCTCAAAGCGCTCCACCAGTTCGCGCCCGCCCTCGGACTTGCCGTGGCCGACGTGGTCAAGCCCGTAGACGGCGTAGCCAAGCGGGACGAAGTGGTTGACCACGTTCATGTAGCGCCCGCTGTGTTCGCCCAGCCCATGGGTGACGAACAACATCGCTTTGACGTCGCCTTCGGGCAGCCACGCCTGATAATAAATGGTCAGATTACGCACGCCCTTGAAAGTGCCTTCGGTATGATTCATTGCTCCTCCTAAAATAACATGGATAGACAGGATGGACAGGATATAGTTTAAAATCCTGTCTATCCTGTCTATCCATGTTGAACGTTTTCATTATCGGGGCGGCGCCGCAGGTTCGGTAACGCGCCAGGGTCTCTTTAGGACCCGACTTCAAGCTGCTCATTAGGGTTCCCAGACTCTTTCGCCGTTCAGAATACGCACGATCTGGGAGCGAAATTCGTCAAACTTCAGCGGCTTGCCCAGGAAGCCGTCAAAGCCGGTCTCGGCGACCCGCGCCATATAGGCTGGAATCACATTCGCGGTGACGGCCACGATACGCGCTTTATCCACACTGGGGAGGTAGCGCAAAGAACGCAAAATGTCAAAACCATCTTCATCCGGCAGCAGGAGGTCCAGCAAAACCAGGTCAACGCGCGGCAAATGCACAATGGCCTGGCGAGCCTCAGCGCCCGACTTGCACACCGTCACCTCCCCCACCCCCACACCCAACAACATTCTCCGGATCAACAGGGCATTGAGGGGATCATCTTCCACCACGACGGCTACACAACCGGATAAATCTATCGTTGACTCCACAGGCCACCTCACTGTAAAACTCACCGACGCCTGTTTTCATTATAGTCAGAACCATGCACCTTACAAGTTCAATGCAAGAAAAAAGGGGTGATTTCCATCACCCCTTCATTTCGCAGCCACAATTTTGCCCTACGCCATGCCGAGTAACCGATCAATCTGCGCGCGGTCGAAGCCAATCACAGGACGCCCGTTAATTTGAATGACCGGCACTCCCTGCTGCCCGCTGATGCGCATCATATCGCGGGCAGCCCGCTCGTCGCGGGAGACGTCCACGTCCGTGAAAGACACTCCACGGGACTTCAAATATTGCTTGGCGTGCCGGCAATGCGGACACGTCGGCGTGGAAAAGACCACCACTCTTGGACGGCGCTGCTTCTCTTCTGTCATCGTATGCCTCCCACATTAACAAGATGATTATATTATAAATCCAAAGCGCCTTTTTGTAAAATAGACTTTGAAATGCCGCATGATGTGCTACGAACCGAAACAGTGTTTCTACGCGCCGGCAAATTCAAAAACGGGCGTTTCCAGCACCCGCGCCGGGCGCTTTTGCCCCCACGCGGTGTGTTGCAATTGCGCCACCGTCTCTGGAGAGAAGTATTGTTCGCCGGTCTCCCGGCAGACGCGCGCCGGCACATTCTCGATGATGATGAATTGACCACCATATTCGAGAGTATATGTCACTTTTTGCTCAACGAAGGTCTCTTCCCCAACAGGCGTGCTCATTTTATTGTATCCTCGAAATCATCCCATACCCGGTGTGGTCCCGGCGGTGTAGCGTGTGCCGCCCCAGGGATCGTAGCGTTGCGAACTATACAGCGTCCCATTGCTGTTCGCCGTGACGGACGTGCTGCCCAGGTGATCGCCGAGGAGGTAGTATAGCGTGCTGTTATCGCGCATCGCCACGCGCTGCCCACCCGCGTAGTAGTATTTCTTCGTCGTACTGCTGTTGACGTACTCGAAATAGTTGCCGATGTAGTAGGTGGTCACGTTGCCCATCACGGACTTGACACGATTGCCGTCGCCGTCATACGTGAAGCTGGCGGTGGTGGCGCCGCTGAAGGTCGTCAGGCGGTTCTCGGCGTCGTAGGGAGACTGACCCCAGACATACAGGCTATACTACGGTTACCCCAAAGGGAAGAGAGAAGACACATTCCATAAAAGGACATGTCTCCCATTTTCCGAGGTTATTCTTCTCCACTCAAAAATTCTTCTATTTTCTGCAAAGCGATGCGGTTTTTTTCTGGAGACTCCCTCAGAATAAGAGCAACCAACCTCTCGGCAGCCGCATATATAGCTTTGTAGAATTCTTGGGTATTGCAAACTGCCAGCCGGCTCTCCTTATAAGCAATCACAACTCCCTTATCAGAAAACTCAAAGAGCAAAGGATCTGGCTCGCTGATTAAGTCACTACTTAACATCCTTGTTTTGCCAGACAACATTGCTTCATAACCATCTATTAAGCTATTAAGCCAATTTTCTAGGTAAATTGGCTCATCTTGAATAAGGGTTGTTTTATGGCTAATACGAATCTCACCCAGTAAGTCGTCAGGGTCTGGTCGCCCATCCAGTGTGCCATTCCTAAGTTTCCATTCAATTTTCATATCACTCCTTATCAATAATCAGTGACGAATATGTATACTGAGCAGTTTATCTACACTATTTAAAGCAACTCGCACTGTTAAATCTTGTTCACCAATAGTAATTGGACCTTGGTAAACTTTCTGAGCAGCATTAGGCCGACTAATCATATTCTCCGGCGTTACTAGCTGAGCGCCTAACTGTCGCAGCTGCCCCCCAGTCATTGTAGGATCATATTGTTGAAATTCGGCCAAATGCCTTTCTGTGTGTTCAATACAGTTTTTGCTCAGGTTCTCTACCACACTTTCTGGAGTGGGTCCGGATACAGTCGAATGTGGTATTGCGTTGCTGTTTGTTGAGCTTTGTGACTCTTGAGACGCTACCGTTCCAGATGAAGTCGTTTCACCTTCTACTTTGGTTACATTCGTTCCAAGACTACTAAGAGGTGTAGGATATCTAATTGATTCACTCCACCGTGCATAGAATTCAGCCCATCCCCCTTTATATTCACTATTGACATACGAATTGAATTGCCAATCAGGAGATACGTTCCCGCCAAAGTATCCGCTGCCACCGCCACCGCCAGGTAGCCACGGATCATATTCATGCCCTGTGGGATCCGTATACTTGAGCGGGTTGTTGATGGTGTAGCTATACCGATTGAGACTCTGCGGATTGGCGGGGTCAGGCACAATCGAATCGGCGGCGAGGAACCGTCCCAGGGCGGGGTCATAATATCTTGCGTTATAAAAGTACAGACCCGTCGCGTCGTTGCGTTGACCGGTGAATTGGAAGCTGGTGGGCGTCGTCCCGGCGGTGTAGCGCGTGCCGCCCCAGAGATAGTAACGTTGTCTGGCCGAAAGAGCAAGATTTGGTTAGAAACATCATACCACAAAAATTACCCCCCTTCGTATCGGATGCAAATTTTACTACCGGCTCGTTTTCTGTCAAGGCCACCCGCAAACTACCCCATTGAGTGAGATCATAGCCTTTATGTTTCCTTGTCGCCCTCTTATCGCTGTGCTATAATGACATTGGCTTTACAAACGGGGTGGATTCTAACAGATAAGTTTTCCGTTGTATCCGTTCAATCCGTTGCGCTAACTAGGAGGGAATTTATGCGGTGTCCATTCTGCTCATCCGACCAGACTAAAGTGATTGATACGCGCCACGACGCCCAGGGAAACATCCGGCGGCGGCGCGAGTGTGAGACGTGCGGGCAGCGGTTCAGCACCCAGGAACGCGCCATCCTCACCACCCCGCTGGTCATCAAAAAAGACGGACGCCGCGAAGAATTTATCCCGGAGAAGTTGATGGCCGGCCTGCGCATCGCGTGCGCGCGCCGCCCCGTCTCTGCGGAGGACTTGGAAAGCATCGTCCACCGGGTCGAGTACGCCATCCGCCAGACCGGGCGCGCCGAAGTATCCAGCCACATCATCGGCGACATCGTGGTGGAAAGCCTGCGCGAAATTGACGAGGTGGCCTACATCCGCTACGCCATCGTCTATATGGGATTGAAAGACCTCGAAGCCGTCCGCGCCGAAATTGACCGGCTGCGCGCGCTGCGGCGCTAGTCAGAGAAGAAAACAACAGGGCGGGGACAACTTCCCCGCCCTGTTGCTTGGATGAATGTCCGGCCTATTCAACCTTGACCAGGCGGAAGTGAATTTTTCCGGCCGGGGCTTGAACCGCCACAACATCATTGACCCGCCGGTTAAGCAGAGCCTGTCCCAGCGGCGACTCGTGAGAAATCTTACCGGCAGCGGGGTTAGCCTCTGTCGAACCGACAATGTGATAGGTCTCCGGGTCATCATAGCCCTCTTCCACCACGGTGACGTGGCTCCCCAGCCGCACCCGACCATCTTTGGGGGTATTTTCCTCAATGACAACGGCGTTGCGCAAGGCAGCATCCAGTTCAAGGATGCGTCCCTCCAAAAAGCCTTGCTCCTCCTTGGCCGTGATGTAGTCCGCATTTTCAGAGAGATCGCCCTGTTTGATGGCGTCGTGCAGCCGCGCCGCCAACGCGGGACGGCGGATGTTGACCAATTCAGCGAATTCATCCTGAAGTTTCTTCAGGCCTTCGGGCGTGACATAAACCATTTTTTCCATTCAACTCCTCCCGTAAACTTCTTCGATATTACCCGCAACTTGAAACCGCTTTCTTAATCGTTCGTTTTTTCACCGCAGAGTACGCCAAGAACGTAGAGAAAAGATAAACAAAACTCAGCGCGCGGTGCGTTCTCCGCGGTAAAATCTCGTCTGGCGTTGGTCGTAACGGAACTACGGTATCAACCCTCGCCAGAAATCACAAAGGGGCCGCGCGGCAGCGTGGTCAGCGTCTCGACGCCGGCTTCCGTCACCACCACGTCATCCTCGATGCGCACGCCGCCCACGCCGGGCAGATACACCCCAGGTTCCACGGTGAACACCAGCCCCAGCGCCAGCGGCAGCTTGTTCCCGTTCACAATGGATGGCGGCTCATGTTCCTCAAGCCCCAGGCCGTGACCGGTGCGGTGTATAAAGTAGTCGCCATACCCGGCCTCAGCGATAACGGCGCGGGCGGCGGCGTCCACCACCTGCGCCGCGACGCCCGGTCGCACGGCGGCGCGGCCGGCCTCATTGGCGCGGCGCACCGTCTCGTGAACCGCCAGCAACTCGCCGCCCGGCTCGCCGAACACCACCGCGCGGGTCAAGTCGGAGTTGTACCCGTCCACCATCGCCCCCCAGTCCACCACCACCCAGTCGCCCGGCTGGAAGCGACGGTCGCCCGGCACGGCGTGGGGCAGCGCGCCGTTCGGCCCACCGCAGACAATCGGTGAAAACGCCAGCCCGTCCGCGCCAGAGGAGAGCAACGTGGCCGTTAGCCGCCCGGCGGCCTCGCGTTCCGTCATCCCGACGCGCAGCGCTTTCAACCACAGGCGGAAGGAGGCCTCGGCCACCGCCACCGCGCGCCGCAGCGCTTCCAACTCCGCCGCGGACTTGGTCATCCGCAGTTCGGCGAAGACCTCGTCCGCCGGAAACAGGTCTATATCCGGGGCGTAACGCTGCAAAATGCGGGATTCCAACAAGCGCATCCGCAGCGCCTCGACACCGACGCGCGCCTCGGCCAGTTCCAACGTGGCGCACGCCTCGTGAAACGCCAGGGCGTAGCCTTCCTCGTCGCTGTAGGTGAAGGCATCAAAGCCGGCCTGCTCGGCCTTAGCCGCCTCCAATTCCGGCAGCACGATGGCCGGCGGCGCATCCACCGGCAGCAGCGCCACAATGGGCCGCTCACTCACAAAGAACGACATCCCGGTGAAGTAGAAGAGATTGGGGCCAGGCATCAAAGCCAACGCATCCAATCCCCGATCCACCGCCAAAGACACCAATTTTTCGAGACGTTTCGCCGTCATCCCGACCTCCTGAAGTGGTAAGGGGTAAAGCGTAATGAGAAATGCGTAAAGAGTGCCCCATTACCCTTTTCTCATGACTCATTTCTGATGTGATACAATAAGCCCTACACAGTCCCTTTCAAGGAGTGAACCCATGATCGTCACCTTACCCATTGGTATGATGGAATCCAACTGTTACCTGGTGTATGACGAGGACAGCAACGCAGGGGTGATCATTGACCCTGGCGATCCGGCGGCCCTGATACAGGAAATTGAAAAACGCCAGGTTAACGTGCAGTTCATTCTTAACACCCACGGGCATTTCGACCACATTGCGGGAAATGCCGCGTTAGAGTTTCTCCGCGCGCCCTTCGGCCTCCACCCCGCCGACCGGGAGTTGCTATTGGAAGGGGGCGGCGCGCTGTGGTTTGGGCTGGATTACGTCCCCGCGCCCCCACCCACGCTGGAACTGACCGAAGGACTGAGGTTGAACGTCGGCAGCCTGCACCTTGAGGTACTCCACACGCCCGGTCACACCCCCGGCAGCGTGTGCTTCTACATCCCAGAGGAGCAAGCCCTGATCACCGGCGACTTGCTGTTCGCCGGCAACGTGGGACGCTCCGACTTGCCCGGCGGCGACCCCCGTGTGATGACGCAAAGCCTCAAGCGGCTGTTGACTTTTCCGCCGGAAACGCGGCTCTATCCGGGGCATGGCCCCCACACCACCCTGACCGTCGAACGCCGCAGCAATCCCTGGCTCCGCTGGCTCAATGACTGAAACGGTCAGCAGATTAAGCGGATTAAGCAGATGTCGATCCTAATCTGCTCAATCTGCTTAATCTGCTGATAAGTCCACCTACATCACTCCGTAATCTGCCGCAACACCGAGAGCAGCCCCAGCCCCCATTTCAACGAAGTGGCCGGGGTGGGCGCTCCCAACTGCTCCTGGCCTTCCTCGTCCGTCAACACATTGGCGTTGAAATACAACCAACCGGCCAACATGCCTACCACAGCGCCGATCAATCCGCCAAATAATAATGCACGAGCTTTAGAATTCATAGTTGTCTCCTCGTTACCAGATTGTTAAGAATCGTCGTTGCCATGCGCGTGGTGGTATGAACGCGGATAAATGGCGTTGTCACCGAGCGGGAATACTTCTCAACCGCATCGTGCAGCTTTTGCGCGTACAGTTGCCCCAGATGTAAATACTCCACCACCTTACCGCGCAGCCAGTAAACGCCATAGGCCAATCCCGCCAACACCACCATAGGGATCAAAGCCACAAAGAATGCCTCAATCGCCAGGAATATCAAAGCAATATCGCGTGCAGTTGGCATACCCCCACTCCTTTCTTCCCATCAAACTATCCCAAGTATACCCAAATCACCAAGAGAAACAAGCGCCAGTTGCCAAACTTACCGGATAGGGTACCATTGCTCCCGTGAACGTCAAAACAACGCTTTGGTGGGCGCTCCTCATTGGATTGCTGCTGACGACCTTCGGGCTGCGTGTCGCCGCGTTGGACGCTGTGCCGCCGGGCCTGACCCACGACGAGGCCAGCAACGGCCACGACAGCGCCGCCATCCTGCGCGGCGTGCATCGCCTCTACTTCCCGGTAGGCTACGGCCACGAGCCGCTCTACAATTACAGCGTCGCCGCGCTGACCGTGTTTCTGGGACAGGGTATCTTCACGCTGCGCTTCACCACCGTCCTGTGGAGCCTGGCGACGTGGACACTGACGGTCGCGCTGGCACGCCGCTGGTGGGGTCGCCGCGCCGCGCTGTGGACGGCGGCCGCGCTCACTGTCGGCTTCTGGCCGCTGATGATGGCGCGCCTGGGGTTGCGCGCGCCGGCGCTGCCCGCGCTGCTCGCCGCGTCCGCACTGGCCTGCGACCACGGATTGACGGCCCGTGCGCCGCGCCGCGCCTGGGCCGGCTACCTCGTCGCCGGCGCGTGCCTCGGCCTGAGCTTCTACACGTACATGGCAAGCCGGGGGATGCCGCTGCTCTACCTCGCGTTTCTGGGCGCGCTGGCCCTCTTCGACCGGCGCACGCTGCGCCGCGTGTGGCCCGGCGTCCTGGCGCTGCTCGGCGTCGCCGGGGCGGTCGGCTTCCCGCTATTTTACTATCTGAAGACCCACCCCAACCTGGAGCAGCGCATCGCCCAACTGGGCGGCGCGCTGACGGCGGCGCGCGGCGGCGATTGGCGTCCGTTGTGGCAGAACGTCACCGACTCGCTGCCGCTGCTGCTGTGGAAAGCCGATCCGCGCTGGCTCTACCACGTCAGCGAGCGGCCCGCGTTGGAACCGTTCCTCGCGCTGGCGTTTATGATTGGGCTGGGGGTAGCGGTGTGGCGCGTGCGCGACCGCCGCTGTAGCTTCACCTTGCTCTGGCTCGGCGGCGGGATGGCGCCGGCGCTGCTCACCACCGTGGAATACAACACCCTGCACGCCATCGCCGCCCTGCCGCCCACCTTCCTGCTCATCGCCCTGGGCGTAGACAACGTATGGTTACACATCCGTTCAGATAATTTTATCAGCAGATTGAGCAGATTCAGCAGATTAGATCTGAAATCTGCTCAATCTGCTGAATCTGCTGACAGAAAAAATCACTTTAAGAAAGCCCTACCGATTTTGCTGGCCGTGGCGTTCCTGGGCACGGGGATAGAGGCGGCGCACGCTTACTTCGTGACGTGGGGGCAGAACCGGGACGTGCGGGTCAGCTACCACCACCACGTCGTGGCGCTGGGGCGGCATCTCGACGCCAACCCCGCTACCACGCCCGTCGCTATCACCAGCCTCTATCCCGGCGAAGTCCACGACCCGTACACCATGGAAGTCACGCTGCGGCGCACCGACCTCTCATTGCGCTGGAGCGACGGGCGCAGCGCGCTGTTCTTCCCGCGCGGCGCGACGCGGTTGTACACCGAGGAACAATCCGCGCTGCCGCCGGAGTTGACCGGGTGGCTGGCCCCCACCCTGACGCCGGCCATCACGCTGACGTTTCGCCCCCAAGACCTGCCGCCGGCCGTCTACGGCTACGACTGGGACGCCGACGCCGCGTGGGACAGCCTCACCGCCCCCCTCGCGCGCACGGTCGTCGTGGGGCCGGGAGACGCCGCGCCCGGCAGCGCGCTCGTCCCGTCGCCGTGCCCGGTGGCTTATGGGGATGTCGTCGCACTGGTCGGATATGCCATCACGCCCACCACGCTCACGCCGGGCGGCGCGCTCACGGTGATGACGGCCTGGGAGGTGCTGGCGGCGCAGCCGGAGGAACTGGCGCTCTTCGTCCACCTGCTGGACGGTCACAACACCATCCTCACGCAGGTTGACCGGCTCGACGCGCCCTCCTGGCAGTGGCAGCCCGGCGACCGCTTCGTCCAGTTATATCGCCTGACGCTGCCGGACGCCCTCCCGCCCGGCGACTACGGGCTGAGCCTCGGCTTCTACCGCCGCGCCGACTTCCAACGGCTGCCCGTCACCAACGCGGGGATGGCGGATGTAAACCACAGCATCCTCCCCCTTGGAGAATAATCTCAACGGATTGAACGGATTCAACGGAAAAATCATCCATGACGCTCCTGAAAAAAGAGGGCTAACCACAAAGGACGCGAAGAAAATTCAGGGAAGGCTTAAAGTCATTCACTTTAAAACTCAGTAGGGTCAATTTCGTTAATGCGTGCCTTAAAATCCTTTATGTCCTTTGTGTCCTTATAGACAAACGATTTAGACCTGGCACAATCAGAGACCCTTCACTCCATCCCGGAACAGCACCGGGATTCCGTTCAGGGTGACGTTCCGCGTCATTCTGAGCGCTGTTTGCGAAGAATCTCCTACGCGCAGACGGCCAGGATGAAAAGGATTGTGCCAGGTTTAATTGATTCCTCTATTAGTGTTTTTTTCAGTGGACTCATCCGTTAAAATCCGTTGAATCCGTTGAACCATCTTCATCAACTGCGAATAAGCTATGAAACACTTGAAAACCTATGAACGTTGGGGATTGATCGCCGTGTTGCTGCTGGCGTGGGCGCTGCGCTGGGGCGCGCTGATGGACGTCCCGCCCGGCTGGCGCGACGACGATCTCATCGAGCTGTACACCTTCTCGCAGCGCATCCTGAGCGACGGGCCGTCGTGGTACTTCGCCGGGGCGTCCGGCCACGAGCCGCTCTACCACACCGTCCGCGCGCCGCTGCTGGCCGTCGCCGGGCTGAACCAGGCGTCGGCGCGGTGGTTGTCCGCCGTCTGCGGGACGTTCGCCGTTCTGCTGACCTGGGCCGTCGGGCGGCGGCTCTTCACACGCGAGGTCGGGCTGCTCTCCGGCGCGCTGGTCGCCGTGTCGTTCTGGGCGCTGCTGTACAGCCGCGTCGCCATCCGCCACATGGGCGCGCTGCCGTGGATGCTGCTGGCGATTTACTGGGGCTGGCGGATTTTGCAGGACAAGACGCCGCCGCGTTGGGCGTCGGTGGGGATGGCGCTGGGCGTGGCCGGCGCGCTGCTGACGTACTACGCCGGCCGCCTCATCCCGGCGCTGCTCGGCGCGGCGCTGCTGGTGGTGGGGACAAAAAAGGATCGTGTGGCCCGGTATCTGCTGGCGCTGGGCGCGGGACTGCTCCTGGCCGCGCCGATGTTCTGGACGGCGGCGCACATCCCCGGCGGCGACGCGCGCGTGAGTGAAGTGGCCGTGCCGCTCACCGCGCTGCGCCAGGGCGACTTGAAGCCGCTCCTGCAAACGACCTGGACGACGTTGGGGATGGCTCACGCGAAAGGCGACCCGGAGTGGCTCTACAATGTCTCCGAACGCCCGGTGTTTGGGGTGCTGGGCGCGCTTCTTTTCTACCTGGGCGTGGCCACCCGGTTGGGCCATTTGAAGCAGGCCAACGCGCGTTTCGTGTTGCTGTGGCTGGCCGCCGGGATGGCGCCGGCCTGCCTCAGTCTGCCGCCTTCTAGTTACGGGCACGCCATTCTCGCGCTGCCGGCCGTCTACCTCTTACTGGCGATGCCGATGAAGGCGGCCGCGCGGCGATGGTCGTGGACGGCGCTGCCGCTGTTCGCGCTGACGTTGGGGGTGGTCGCCGCGCGCGACGTGCGAGACTACTTTGTCACCTGGCCCAACCATTCGATGGTGCGCTTTCTCTACCGGGCGGATTACCGCGCATTATGTCGTTATTTAGAAGCGTTGCAGGATGTGCAGGATGCAGCAGTCAGCAGTATGTTGTTTGGGCCGTGGGATAAAGTCGCCGTGCAGACCGACTGTCCGCAGGCGGCGCGGCTGCGTTGGCTGGATCCCACGCGCGCGCTGCTCGACACGGGCGCGCCCACCCGGTTCTTTATGCAGGACGAAAGCCACCCGGCGGGGCTGATCGGCGCGCTGCTGGCGGCGGCGCCGGGCGTCACCGCGCCGGCAGGGATGCAAGGATTTCTAGTCAGCCTGCCGGAACTGCCCAAGGAGGCGCGCGTCACGGATATACGGGGACATTCGCTCGCGGCGCAGCCTTTCGCCAACGCGCTGCGGTTGGAGCGGGTCACGGTGGAAGCGCCGTCCCAACCCGACAGCGAGGGCCGGTTGGCGCTGTGGTGGGAGGTCGTCGCGCCGCTGCCGCTGCCGCCGGAGGAGTTGATTCCCTATCCGCCGCCGCCGGGCGTCTACAGCGGGCTGCGGTTGAAGGTGTTCACGCACCTGGTCACGGCCAACGGGGATTTCGTCGCGGGGGATGACGGCCTGTGGGTAGACCCCTACAGTTTGCAGGTGGGCGACCGGTTTGTCCAGGAGCATCACTTGAATCTGCCGGTGGATGCGGCAGCAGGCCCTTACCATCTGCGCGTCGGGCTGTACGATCCGATGACAGGAGAACGTTGGGCAGTGGGCAGCGGGGAAACGCTGCTGGAAATTGCGCTAGATTCTTCACAAACAGCGTTCAGAATGACGGCGAAATAGCGTTCGGTATGACGGCGAAATAACGCTTACCGCAAGAGGGCCAGCAGGGGAGGTCCCAGAATCATCAGCCCCACGCCCACGGCAACGATGGCCGTCACCAACACGGCGCCGGCAGCGAGGTCTTTGACCTGCTTCGCCAGCGGGTGGTAATCAGGGCTGACCATATCCACGAGGGTTTCGGCGGCGGTGTTGACCATTTCAGTGACGACGACGAAGCCGATGGTCAACATCAACACGGCCCAGGCTGCATACGAGAGCTGCAGCCAGTAGCCGGCGAGCACGACCACAATCGCCATCACCAGGTGGAAGCGGAAGTTGCGCTGGGTGCGGAGCGCGTAGAGCAGTCCCTCGCCGGCGTATTTAAACCCCATGACAAAGCCGGTGCGGTGCGGTCGAAAAGGCGACGGCGCATTCATTCGGGCAAGGGGATCGCCACCCCCAATTCGCTCAAGACGACCTGTTGCGCCTTCCACATCTGCGCCTTCGCGTCCGGTTCGGCGTGGTCGTATCCCAACAAGTGCAGCATCCCATGCACCACCAACAACTGCAATTCCTGCGTCAGAGTGGCGCCCACCGCGTTGGCCTGGGCCTGGGCGCGCTCCACCGAAATCACCACGTCCCCCAGATAGCGTGGGAACCCGGCTGCGCCACCCGAAAAGGGGCCGCGCGTGTCATCGGCAAAAGAGAGCACATCGGTGGGACGGTTGAGACCACGGAAACGTTGGTTCAAATCGCGCAGCGTCTCGTCGTCCGAAAGCACGATGACGACCTCACACGGTTCGGCCACCTGATCCAACCGTAGGGTGGTCAAGGCCGCCTTTTCCAACGGGTGGGTATCCAATTGGCCCACCGACTCTTCAACTTGAATGTCAATGTGATGTTTTAGGTTCATTATCGTCGTCCTTGTCCGGTTTGGGTTCTGGATAGTTGATGCGCGGATGATAGGCGGCGCGCAGCAATTCAATGTAGGCCATCTTCGCAAGATGCAATTCTTGCATGGTGATCGGGCACATGTCGAGCTGCCCATCGCGCAAGCGTTGATCGAAAATTCCGTTGACGATTCCCTCCAATTCTTCGGGCGTTGAAGGGCGACGGGCGCGAGTGGCGGCCTCACAGCCATCGGCCAACATCAGCAGAGCCGTCTCGCGGCTGCGCGGGGTCGGGCCGGGGTAACGAAAGTGCGCTTCATCCACCAGGTCGGCATCCCCCCCTGCGGCTTCGACGGCCTTTTGATAGAAAAAACTGGTACGCATTGTACCATGATGTTCAGGAATGAAAGCGATGACCCGTTCTGGCAAATGGTACTGTTGCGCCAGCCGGATGCCATCGCGGATGTGTCCCGTCAACACATCCACGCTGGTGTAAGGGTCAAGGCGGTCGTGGGGATTGCTGAGGCCCTGCTGGTTTTCGATGAAGAAATAAGGGCGGAGCAGTTTGCCGATGTCGTGGTAGTACGCGCCCACGCGCGTGAGCAGCACGTTGCCGCCGATACGCTCGGCAGCCTGCTCGGCCAGGCTCGCCACCATCATCACGTGGTTGAACGTCGCGGGGGCTTCACGCAGGAGGCGCTGCAAGAGGGGATGGTTGGGGCGGCTGAGTTCCATCAGCCGGAAGGTGGTAGTCAAGTCGAACAACGGCGTCAGCAGAAACAGGATGCCGATGGTTAATCCACCGGAGAGCAGTCCGCCCACCAGGCACACACCAATTTTCATCAACAGCGCCACCGGCGCCGCGTTAAACTCTGCCAGGTCAAACGCCAACAGAATCAGGGAGGCGGCGCCGCCGGCCAGCAAGCCAGAGCGGAAAAAGGAGCCGATGTTTTCGTAGCGCGGCAGCGACAGTGCCGCAATAAGCCCCTGCCCAGTCGTTAACACGGCGAAGACCAGCGAGTCGCCGGCGATCCAGCCGCACACTCCTCCCAAAAACAGCATCGCCCCGATAGCCGCCGAACGCCCCTGTGTGACCACCAGCAACATCGTCATCGCCGCGCTGGGAAACAAATACGGCAGCAGATCGCCGGTAGGCATCAGCAAGCGGGTCAAAACCAAAAAGAGGGTCAGTAGAATCGTCAACAGAATTTCATGACGCCCGCCATCCAGCACTTCGGGTTGTAGACGCGCCAGGTACAGGGCCAGGCCCAGCAGCAAGATGGCAGCAAAGGCCATCGCGTCGCCGTTGTCCCACAGTTCGAATTTGTGCGATGTCAGCCCTAGCTCTTGAAGCGCCTCCAGATCCAGCGCCAAAATGACACTGCCTTCGCGCACGATGATCTGGCCTTCGCGGAAGTTGCGGACCACAGACGCAGCGGAAGCGCGCGCCGAGGCGCGCGCTTCC
>DAOUGD010000242.1:0-50360 GCA_034429475.1 Anaerolineae bacterium | reverse complement strand
CGGGCGGTGTACCGCCCGCGAAAATACATCCTTTTAATCCGCCGCTTTAGCGGCTATTCTGAGGAGACATTATGACAAACATCTTTGAAGAATTTCAGTGGCGTGGGCTGGTGCATAGTTTTACGGAAGGGGCGCCGGAGGTGTTGGCGAAGGAGAAAGTGACCGTCTACATCGGATTTGACCCGACGGCGGACAGCCTGCAAATCGGCAACTTGATGACGCTGATGGGGCTGGCGCGGATGCAGCGCTTCGGCCATTCGCCCATCGCGCTGGCCGGCGGCGGCACGGGGATGATTGGCGATCCGAGCGGCAAGTCGAGCGAGCGGCAGTTGTTGACATTGGAGCAGGTGCAGGCCAACCTGGAGGCCGTCAAGCCGCAGTTAGAACGCTTCCTTGACTTCGAGGTCAAGAGCAACCCGGCGCGCATCGTCAACAACGCCGACTGGCTGTGCCAGATTTCGCTGATGGACTTCCTGCGCGACGTGGGCAAGCACTTTAGCGTCAACTACATGGTGACGAAAGATTCCGTCAAGTCGCGGCTGGAACGCGAGGAGGGCATCTCGTACACGGAGTTCAGCTACATGCTGCTGCAAGCCTACGACTTCGTGCAACTTCACGACCGCTACGGCTGCACGATGCAGTCCGGCGGCAGCGACCAGTGGGGCAACATCACGGCAGGCGTGGAATTGATGCGCCGGATGCGCGGCGCGCGCGCCTACGGCCTCGTCTACCCCCTCGTCACCAACGCCGACGGCTCGAAGCTCGGCAAATCGGAGAAGGGGACGATCTTCCTGGACGCCAAGAACACGTCGCCGTACCGCTTCTACCAGTACTGGCTCAACCGCGACGACGCCGACGTGATTGACGACCTCAAGCACTTCACCTGGATGACGCGCGACGAAATCGCCGAAATGGCGCACAAGGTAGCGACGCAGCCGGAACAGCGGGAAGCGCAGCGCACGCTCGCCCGGATCATGACGGCGATGGTTCACGACGAGACGGCGCTGGCGAAGGCCGAGCAGGCGTCGCAAGCCCTGTTCGGCGGCGACCTCGCCGGGCTGAGCGCCGCCGAGTTGGGCGACATCTTCAGCGAGGCGCCGTCGAGCCAGGTCGCTAAAGCCGCCTTCGAAGGCGCGGGTAAGCCGCTGGTGGACGTGCTGGTGGACGCGGGGCTGACCAAATCGAAGGGCGAGGCGCGCCGGCTCATTGACAACGGCGGCGTCTACGTCAACAACGTCCAGGCCGCGAGCGCGGATCAGGCCGTCACCCTGGCGGACGCCATCGAGGGCCAGTTCGTGGTGCTGCGCAAGGGCAAAAAGAGCTACCATCTGGTGCAGGTGATGGGGTAGTGCTCCAACGGATGCCATGCCGCGTGGGATGCGGGGCGTGCTGCATCGCCCTCTCCATTTCCTCCGCGATTCCGGGGATGCCCGACGGCAAACCGGCCGGGGTGCGCTGCGTGCAGCTCACCCCGGATAATCGCTGCGCCATCTTTGAAGATCCCGATCGCCCCCTGGTGTGTGCCTGGCTGATTCCCAACGAAGAGATGTGCGGGCAGAGTTTTGAGGAAGCGATGGCGTATCTCACGGCGTTGGAAGTGGCGACGCAACCTGAGTCAGAGAATAGTCTTTGATAAGGTATTTGCACGATTGCCGTGCAACCGTTAATATGATATAATAATCTTGAGAGCAGAAAAATGATCGTTTCCTTTGGCGATGCGGCAACCGCAGACCTCTATCATGGACGGGAAAGTCATCATGTCCGGCGTATTCCTCCCACTGTCAAACGCGCTGCGCTACGCAAATTAGACCTTCTCAATGCAGCTTATGGTCTGGAAGATTTGCGCGAACCTCCGGGAAATCGTTTGGAAGCTCTGAAAGGTGATTGGCTCGGTTTTCATAGTATCCGTGTGAATGATCAATGGCGTATTGTCTTTCGTTGGGAAAATCGTGATGCGTCTGAAGTGTCTTTGATAGATTATCATTGATCTAGGAGGGATAAAAATGTTACCAGAAAATCGTGTAACGACCCATCCGGGTGAGATTTTAAAAGAAGAATTTTTGGATCCATTGGGTATCACTCAAGTGGCGTTTGCGGCGCATATTGGCGTGCCACTCCAACGGGTCAACGAAATTGTGCGAGGTAAACGGGGTATCACGCCCGAAACTGCGTGGATTTTTTCTCAAGCTCTGGGAACTACACCGCAGTTTTGGATGAATCTCCAAAGTGCGTATGATTTGACGAGCAAAAGGCCAGAACGGGCTGTGGCGCGGTTGGTGGTAGTCCCGCAGGGCGTACCCCTATAATGTCCTTTTTGCAAAATAGCTACTATTGGCGCGTGTTTCTCCTCATCAGCCTCGCCCTGCTCTCCTGCGCCTGTATCTGTTGCCCCTGGTTCGATCCGCGCGCGCTGCTGATTAGCGACGATCACCCCAATCCCCAGGTTGAACTCCTTAAGAGCTACGTCCCCGCGGAGACGCTGCCGACCGTCAACCCGGATTACTTCACCTATTTCGGCTTCCGCGATTGGTGGCGCTGGCCCCTGGTGTACCCGTACAGCATCCACGCCATTGACACGGTGGATCACGGGCGGCTGCTCGACGAGAGCGAAGTGACCGACTATGACGACATCAACCACCAGAAATTAGGCTCGACCGGCGTGTGGGACATCACGCATCTAGCCCTCGACCGGCGTTACCTGCTGTTGCGCACCGAGGAGGAGAAAGATGACGTCCTGACCGTGATCTACGTTCTCTTCGATTGCAGCACGGCGGAAAAGACAGAGTTTGATTCCGAGGCCGCGCTCTTTGAAGCAGCGCAGGCCGCGGGCTTTGAGGGCGATCTCACGTTGATGACGCTGCGCGACTACGACGCGCTGTTCTGGCAGGAAGCGCCGTAATGGATGAAACGTGAAACGCGGTGATCCCACTGTAAAAGCCTCACGTTTCGCATTTTATGGCGGGTACTTGACAGTCAGCAACTTTCCCTTATGATTCTGCGCGTTGACGTTGAGTATAAAACAGGAGGTTGTTGGGGAAGTCGTCATTTCACGTTTTGCGTTTTACGGATCCTTCCCCAATTTTTAACGACATGTCTGATGATTTAAAGCTTCAAGCCTATTGTGTGCGTTGTAAAGCACAGTTGGAAATGGCCGCTCCCACGCCGGTGTTCACCAAAAAGGGCCAGCCGGCCGTGCAGGGGCAATGTTCTGTCTGCGGGACGAAGATGTTCCGCATGGGACGCGTCCCGCAGCACGCGGAGATGCAGCCCCCGCCCAAGCCCGCGCCGCCGCCGCCCACCGGCAAGCTCGTCATCGTCGAATCGCCGACGAAGGCGCGCACGGTCGGGCGCTTCCTGGGGAAAGGCTACACGGTCAAGGCGTCGGTCGGCCACATCCGCGACTTGCTGCGCTCGCAGCTTTCGGTGGACGTGGAGAACGACTTCACGCCGAAGTACCGCATCCCCAACGAAAAGCGCAGCGTGGTCAAAGAGTTAACCACCATCGCGGCAAAGTCGGCGGAAGTCTATCTGGCGACCGACCCTGACCGCGAAGGAGAAGCCATCGCCTGGCACCTCTACGAGGTGTTGGGCCTGGAGCCGGAGAAAGTGCGGCGCGTGGAATTCCACGAGATCACCGATTCGGCAGTGGAAGAGGCGTTTGCACATCCGCGCGCCATTGACATGCACCTGGTGGATGCACAGCAGGCGCGGCGCGTGCTGGATCGGCTCGTCGGCTACAACCTCAGCCCGCTGCTGTGGCGGAAGATTCGCAGCCGGCTCTCTGCCGGGCGCGTGCAGTCGGTGGCGCTACGCATCATCGTGGAGCGCGAGCGCGAAATCCAGCAGTTTGAGCCGGTGGAATACTGGACGTTGGACGCGCTGCTCAAGCCGCAAAAAAACGAAGGCCGCCGCCGCGCGCACGAATTCAAGGCGCGGCTGGTGAAGGTGCGCGGCGAAGACGTGCCCCTGAGTTCCGAGGCGGACGTGACGCCGCTGCTGGCCGAACTGGAGCAGGCGATCTACGAAGTCTCGAAGGTCAAGGCCGGACAGCGCACGCGCAACGCCCTCGCGCCCTACACCACCAGCACGATGCAGCAAGAAGCAACCCGTAAGCTGGGCCTGACGGCGCAGAAGGCCATGCACGTCGCGCAGGAGCTTTACGAAGGGCTGAACGTGGGCAACGGCCAGCCGGTGGGTCTGATCACCTATATGCGCACCGACAGCACCAACATCGCGCCGGTGGCGCAGCAAGAAGCCCGCACGTTCATCGCGGAGCGCTACGGCGCGGAATATCTGCCGCCCGCCCCGCCGACTTACAAGACGCGGGCCAAAGCAGCGCAGGAAGCGCACGAGGCCATCCGCCCGACCAGCGTGCTGCGCACGCCGGAATCGCTCAAGGACTACCTCAGCCGCGACCAGTTCCGCCTGTACGACCTGATCTGGCGGCGCTTCGTCGCCAGCCAGATGGCCGCCGCGCTGTACGACACGTTGACGGTGGAAATCGCTGCCGGGACTGCGGAAGAAAAACCGTTCTTGTTCCGGGCGTCCGGCTCGACGCTACGCTTTCCGGGCTTCCTGGTGGTCTACGAAGAAAGCAACGGCGACAACGGCGCGGAGGAGGAGAAATCTCAGCCGCTGCCGCACCTCGAAGAAGGCGATCCGCTGGATTTGGTGCGCCTGCTGCCGGAGCAGCACTTCACGCAGCCGCCGCCGCGCTACACCGATGCCACCCTTATCCGCACGTTGGAAGAATACGGGATTGGCCGCCCTTCGACCTACGCCGTGATCCTGTCCACCATCCTCCAGCGCGGGTACGTGGCGCGCGAGAAGCGCCGCTATTATCCCACCGACACCGGCTTCCTGGTCAACGATATGCTGGTGGAGCAGTTTGCCGACCTGATCAATGTGGACTTCACCGCGCAGATGGAGACGCAGTTGGACGAAATCGCCGAGGGCGAGCGCGATTGGGTGGCCCTGATGCGCGAGTTCTACGGGCCGTTCACCGAGGCGCTGGAAAAAGCCGACGCCGCGCTGCCCAAAGTGGTGCAGGTGGAATACATCGGGCGCGCTTGCCCGGAATGTGGCGGGCAACTACTGATTCGCTGGGGCAAGTACGGCAAATTTGTCGGCTGCTCCAACTTCCCGACCTGCCGCTACACCGAACCGTGGCTGGAACGGATTGGCGTGAAGTGCCCCACCTGCGGCGAGGGCGACGTGGTGGTGAAGCGCACCAAGAAAGGCCGCACCTTCTACGGCTGCTCCCGCTGGCCGGACTGCGAGTACACCTCGTGGAATCGCCCCGTGGCCGCGCCCTGCCCGACCTGCGGCGGCGTGCTGTACATCTCCAAGCCAGACACGGCGGCGTGTCCACACTGCCACGCCAGCTTCCCGTTGGAAACGCTGGAAGCGGTAGGGGAGAAGGTGGCGGCGGAAGTAGGCTGATGGAAATACGTGCCAATAGAGGTAAGTGCCTATCCATTCTGGACGAGCAACCAGAGAGAACTTTTTGCTGGCTATACCCGCATGAGGTAGGTGTTTCTTGAAAAACATCGTGTTATGGAAAGGGCTAACCAAGTTAATTCTGTTGATGCTGGGAATTTGTATTGTAGTGGCCTGTGGCTCTGCTGGAACACCGGTGTCTATGCCGCAAGACGATGGCGCTTCGGATAGGGCAATCGATGACGGCGCCAATAACCCTACTGAGACACCAGTGTCTATGCCACCGATCATTGAACATCCCCGGCCAGAGTTGGCAGTAGTTGCCTCAGATGTATTCGAGGATGGAGGTTGTTCACCGGAAAAAAACGGCTGGCGCTATTGTGTGGTTGATAGTTTTCTCTGGCAGGTGGGGTGCGAGGCAATCCAGCAGCCTGATGACCTTCTCGGCGGTTTGAAACCGGCTTACCCAATGATGGAGTGTAGTGTTCTTGTAGAGGCAGAGTTGTACGAACGAGGTTGCATGTTCCCCAAGGGGATAGCGTATGTTATATTCCGCAATGGCGGGTTCGAATTGCTCACCTCGGAATCCGATTTGAGGGAAGTGTTTGCCCCTATTGAGTCTAGCGATGAAGCCTTGAGCTATGCGTTGGCGGCAACCGGCCTGGAAGCGTATTTCAAAGCAGATGATTTCAGGTTTTTGCAGCAGTACGCTGATCAATTCCACTGCTTTCAGTATTCAGTAGAGGCATTAGAGGGTACTCATGTCGTAGCAGCGGAGCAGGGGTATCAGGTCAATTTGTTCTATAGTGAATTGTGTGGTTGTGAACAACACCCGACTTTTTCTGTGCCAGTATTTGTGGACTCGAACGGAAATATAGAACGACAACCTATGATACACCTCTACGAGTTTGCGGTTGACTCCCCAGTGACAATTTGTATTGACTGACTCCGCGCCGGCGTGGTTAGTGGCAACGGTTGAATAGTTCCGCACGTCCAAATCGGTTAAGGTCCTGGCAATCATTCGAATGGTTGCAGTTACATTGGTTTTTTGTTAATAATGCCTGAAAGCTACCAAACTGTGCTTCAGGTATGTGAGTTTTGTTCTTCGTAGAAGGAAACCATGAACCGCTACTGGATCGTTTTAGAATATCCCGCAATATTAGCGCGGCTGGCGGAGTATACGGACTTCTCCGGCGGGCGCGCATTGGCACTGGCTTTGGAGCCGACCCCGCATCTCCGCGAGGCGCAGGAGCAGTTGGCTTTAACGCGCGAGGCGGTGGCGCTGGCGACCACGATGCCGGACTTCGCACTGGGCGGCATCTTCGACATCCGGCCGCTGGCATCGCAGGCGGAGGTCGGCGTGATGTTGCAGCCGTCGGAGTTTTTGCAGGTGCGCGGCACGCTCCTGGGCGCGGCCCGCGTGCGGCGCACCCTCACGCACCTGGAGACGCCCTATCCCGGCCTGGCCGACATCGCCTGGCGCATCCACGAATTGCCCGACCTCGTCGAGGGCATCGCGCGAGTGCTCGACGAGCGCGGCGAGGTGCGGGACAACGCCTCGCCGGAACTGGCGCGGATTCGGCGGGAGCTGCACATCAACATGGAGCGCGTCCAGGATCGCTTGCGCCGCATCATCTCCTCCCCGGAGGTGACGCCGTACCTTCAGGATGCGCTGATCACGCGCCGGGAAGGCCGCTTTGTCATCCCCGTGCTGGCCGATTTCAAGGGGCAGATCAAGGGCGTCGTCCACGACCGCTCGGCCAGCGGCGCGACACTCTTCATCGAGCCGTTGGGGGTGGTGGAGCTGAACAACGCGCTGCGCGAATTGCGCATCGCCGAGGAAGATGAAATCCGCCGGCTGCTGCGCGAACTGACGGCCAAAGTCGCCAACGCCTCTGACGAAATCGGCATGACCCTCGACGCACTGGCGGAGCTTGACCTGATCAACGCCAAGGCGCGCTACGCTCTCGCCACCCGCGCGATGGAGCCACAGCTCGTCGCCATCCCCGAAGAGCCGCCCGCGCCGCAGGACGGCAACCTGTGCGCCGGGACGGTCGTGGAACTGCACGGGGCGCGGCATCCGCTGCTGCACCCCGACAAAGTCGTGCCGGTGGACGTGGTGCTGGACGAAACGACGCACGTGGTGGTCATCACCGGGCCGAACACCGGCGGCAAGACCGTCTCGCTGAAGACGGTGGGGCTGCTCTCGCTGATGGCGCAGGCCGGCATGTTCATCCCGGCGGATTCTGGCTCGCGGCTGTCGTGCTTTGCGCAAGTCGTGGCCGACATTGGCGACGAGCAATCCATCGAGCAAAGCCTGTCCACCTTCTCCTCCCATCTGACCAACATCATCGCCTTTTTGGAGAGCGTGGATCACCATTCTCTGGCGCTGCTGGACGAACTGGGTGCGGGCACCGATCCTGCCGAGGGGGCGGCGTTGGCGCGCGCGCTGCTGGAAGCCTTCCGGGCGCGGCGCGGCGCAGTCTTTGTCGCCACGCACTACCCGGAGTTGAAGCTTTACGCGCACGATACGCCCGGCGTGCGCAACGCCTCGATGGAATTCAACGTAGAAACGCTGGCCCCTACGTACCACCTGACCATCGGCCTGCCGGGACGCTCCAACGCCTTCGCCATCGCCCGCCGCCTGGGGCTATCGGAGGTCATCATCAAGCAGGCGCAGGGGATGATTTCCGGCGAAGAGCTGCGGGCCGAAGACATGCTCGACGACCTGCACAATCTACGCTTGCAGCAGGCGCAGGCGCGGGACGACGCCCGCCGCGCCGCCGGCGAGGCCGCCACCCTGGAATCACAACTGCGGGCGCGGCTGGCAAAAATCGAAGAGGAACGCCGCGACATTCTCCAACGCGCGGAAATCATCGCCCAAGAGGAGTTGGAGGCGTTGCGCGACGAAGTGCGCGCGCTGCGCTCACGGATGCTTTCCGCGCCGCTGCGCGAGGCCGCGCCGGTGTTGGACGAGGTGGAAGCCGAAGTCGAAGACCTGGAGGCGGGTATCCCCACGTTGGAGCCGTTGCTCGGCGAGTGGGCGGCCGCGCCGGCCGTTTCCCCCGACGATGCCCTGGGCGTGGGGGATACGGTGCGGCTGATCTCGCTGAATATTCGCGGCACCGTCGTTTCGTTGGATGGGGACGACGCGGTGGTGCAGGCCGGGGCGTTACGTACGCGCGTCTCGCAGGATGATCTGGAACTGGTCTACCACGGGCCGGCGCCGGCGCTCGCGTCAGACACGGCGCCGGGCCGCAAGCCGGCCATTGTGCGGGGCGCCTCGCCGGGCATCCAGATCGATCTGCGCGGGCACACGGTAGAAGAAGCCCTCGAAAAGCTGGAACGGTATCTGGACGACGCGGTGATGGCGGCGCTGCCCTGGGTGCGCATCGTCCACGGCAAGGGGACGGGCAAACTGCGGCAGGAAGTGCAGCGCTTCATCGGCGCGCATCCCCTGGTCGTCTCCTACGAGACGGCGGCGCGCAACGAAGGCGGCGATGGCGCCACCGTCGTTCATCTGACCGCCGCGACGTAAAAGAAACAGGACGCAGATTTACGCTGATTTTCGCAGATAAAGAAATCTGCGTAGCTCTGCGAAAATCCGCGTCCTGATTTGTAAACCTCAGTAGATCAAAAATTGGGTTCGTAGTAACCACTTCAGTGGTTCTTTTGACGACTAAAGTCGTTACTACGAGCCTAAAATTTTCATCTACTGAGCCTTGAACAGGCTATTTCACCACCGCAACACTAGCGGCAAGTAAATCCGCGCAGTCACATCCAACCAGACGCTTCCCTGCGCCTGCCCCGCCGTAACGCTCACCGACGCACGTCCCGGCGTGCGCCCCACCGTGAACGTCGCTGTGACCAGCCCACCGGTCGTCGTCGCCGTCAGCGGCGACACGACACCCAATGTTGCCGTCCACGTCACCAATGTGCTGTCTGCCACGATGTGCGCATAGCGATCCGTAACCGTCGCCGTGAGGAGCGCGGTGGAAACTCCGTCGGCGGGCAATGTCGCTGGATGCGCCGTCACGCTGATGGTGTACGGCTCCAACGGAACGAACGCTACGGCCACTGTCCCCGTCACGCCGCCCGCCGTCGCCGTCACCTGGGCGATGCCGACCTCCAGGCCTGTCGTGAGCGTCGTTGTGACCACGCCATCGCTCGCGGATTGGCCGTGCGGCGGGAGGTGTACCGTGCCGCCCTCCGGCGCCAACGTCCCCAGCGAGGCGGCAAATGTCACCCAGGTTCCCGGCGCGACCGGGTGGCCGTATTCATCCGTGACCGTCGCGGTAATGATGGTGGCGGATCGTCCATCCGCAGGCAGCGAAGCTGCCGCAGTCTGCACCGTGACGGTGTGGGGTTCCAGCGGGACGAGCGCCACTTCAACTGTGCCGCTGACCTCCCCGGTGGTGGCAGTGATGACTGCGACGCCCAAGTCCAGGCTAGATGTGAGGGTGGCAGTGACGACGCCGTCCACCGTGGCCGACGTCGTGGGCGTGATCACGCCCAGCGATGCGGCAAACGTCACCGGCGTGCCGTCTGTGACGGGGTGCGCGTATTCGTCTGTGACCGTGGCGGTGATGACAGTAGTGGAATGCCCATCGGCAGGCAGGGAGGCGGGCTGCGCTACTACACTGACCGTATGCGGTTCCAGCGGCACAAAGACAACTTCGACGGTGTCGCTGACGTCCCCGGCGGCGGCGGTGATGGCGGCAACGCCCACATCCAGACTAGAGCGCAACATCATCGTCAACATACCGTTTTGAACGGGTATACCGCGCGCAGGCAATATCACTGTGCCGCCCGCAGAGAGCAATGTGCCTAACGAAGTCGTCAACGTGACCAGTGTGCCCGGCGCTACGGGATGTCCATATTCGTCAGTGACCGTCGCTGTAAGAATGGTGGTGGCGTTCCCGTCAGCAGGCAATGAAGCGGATTGCGCTACCAATGAAACTGTGTAGGGGGCCGCCGGCACAAAGGCCACGGACAGCGTATCACTCAACGTCCCCGTCGTTGCCGTAATGTGGGCAGTGACCAAATCCAGAGGGGCAGTCAGAGTCGCGGTTGCAACCCCGTGCGCAGTACTTTGCACCACCGGCGCAAGACTGCCGTGGGAAGCGGCAAAGGTTACAGACACAGATTCATATACGCCGTTGCCAATACGATCCGTCACCGTGGCGGTCAAAACTGCTGTGCTTTGTCCATCTGCGAACAGGGTGGCGGCAGACGAGGATAACGCGAGGGCTTGCGGCGGCAATGGTGTGAGGGTAACAGGCAGCGTGGCGCTGATACCCTCGCTGGTGGCGGTCACGATGCCTAAACCTGGCTCAAGACCCGCCTGGAAAGTGGCTGTGATTACTCCATCCGACGTGGCGGCGGTGAAGGGCGTCACTGCACCTAAATTGGTGGTCAATGTGACCGGTGTGCCATCCAATACCATGTTGCCATAACGATCCTGGACGGTTGCCGTCAATGTTGTTGTGGCAAGGCCGTCCGCAGGCAAGGTCGTAGAAGTGGGTTCCATTAAGATGGTATTAGGGCCTAAGGGGAGAACGGTAATCGTAACTGATTCAGAAACCGGGAAACTTAGTGCCGCATCATTCACAGTTGCTGTAATCCAGATTGTGCCAGCGCGAGAAGAATTCTCTAAACAGGCGAGTCCTAAAGCACTTGTATAGCCGGGATAAGGATAATCAATCAACCAATTCACCCCTGTCCATGCAGCATAAATAGGGCTTGAACTGTTCCAAGTGATATATGGAACTCCAGAATACTCTGAAGGCATAGACCATTGATTTCTTAAGAACGTAGCTGTTATTATTGTTAAACACCACTCTGGTTCTCGAGGATCTGCAAACACAGTTGACGAAAGCACCTCCATCATAATTGAAGGGATCGGACCTAACGTCCACTCTGACATCGTTGTAACCCCACTAACCGTGACTTGCGGCCCGAACCATTGCCCCTCCCCAATCGTTGTAGGCACTAAAGTCTGACTTAATGGAAACAATTGCCACGGTTCATTAAGCGATTCACGCTGGTAGGCAACATAATGCGGCCCTTTCGGAAAGCCCAAAAGATTTTGTATCTCATCGAGCGCATAAGGAAGATGATCCATATCTTCTACATGAAGATGTATCCCCCCTGTCATATTGGCAATGGCTTGCATCAAATCTCTATCCGCGCCATCTCCCAAGGTAATGGTAAAAATGACAATCCCACGATAATATGCCTCGCGCGCCATAAAGATGCTACAATCATAGGCGTCAGAATCACCCGGCCATAAGTCGTCATAGTAAGCGTTAGAACATACTCTATGAATATTCTGAAGATTTGAATAATAATTAGGCAAACCATCGGTCATTAGGACAATCGCCGGCGTAGCTTCGGCACGCCCCCTATGCGGTGGCACATCCTCAAGCAAGGTTATGGCTTCTTCAATAGCATCCGCAATGTTGGTACCTCCGCCAGCATACACTTGATTTCGCTTCTGTAATGTAGAAACTATTGTGTTTTCAATAATGCCGAGCTCACACGTAGTAGTATAAGATTGCAAACACAACAATTCATGCATGGGATAAGCCCGAGTATCATATTTAACCAAACCTACCTGATGTTGAGCGTAATCCATCTGCCGTACAAAATCGGCAAAAGCCTTCGTTGTAGACGCCATCGGTTGTTCATCATCATACAAGTCATCCAAATAACGATACCGCGCCGGTTCCGGCAGGCTGGGATCGTTGCAGTTGGGCGCGCCATCGTCGCCTGTCCCACCCGGATACCCGCCAAAGCGCGCGTCACAGGGATTGCAGGCATCTCCGGTGCGGCGATTGTCCAGTGGAATATTTGCTGCCATCGCTGCGCCGGGTAAGGACGTGCCAGAATAATTGGTCAAGAGGAGGCGATCCACTGCATAACCGGCCGAGCCGGCCCACAGGTGCAGCGTATACGTAATCCCCTCTCGGAGATAAATCCCATAGGAGGAAGCAGGATTCCCGGCTCCCAAACGTCGCCAGGTCCAACTCCCGGCCCCATTGTAGTGCCAATAACTTGTGCCAGTCGGCTTATTGGCCAGTCCGATCGGGTGTTTATCATAACCGCCGCCACTCAATCCCCAATACAGCCCATGCCCGTTATTTTCGTCGCTGCTACCATCGCCGCTGCTTACGCGCGCCCAAATGTACCAGTTACCGGCAGTATCCTCAGGTATCGTAAAATCGTAGTCGGCGCGCGGCGCGGGGTAAGGGCCGCCCTGCGCCATGACCCAACTATCGCGGCGGCACATCCGGCCGTTGTTCAAGTCTGCCCAGGTACAGGAAACGCCGCCGACGCTCGCGTTGCTCATGTAGTTAACATAGGGGGTATGCATCAGGTAAGCTCCACGCGTGTCGCGGCCATACGCGTTTGTATCACCTAAATAACTCGTAGCAGGTTCCGTAATATTCCCATTGCGGTGCAATACCCAGTAAGTGTAACCCAATCCCGGTCGGATGTTCCGGTGATAGTCGTTGCTCAAAGCGCCGTACTCTTCGGCTTCAATGGCGAGGTAATAGTAGCCATTGTCCTGATAGGGGGCTGAACCGGCGCAATGTTCCGGCGGCCCATCTGCCGGACCATTCCACGGCAAGGGCCAACGATTGCCTTCAGGATATTCCAATGTGTTGCTAACCGTCCAACAGCCGTAACATAACGTATCGAACTCCATCGAACCGGAGGTATCTATCGCCAACACGACATCATTGGGATAATTCCAATCATAGCCAAACGTCGCCGTCGCCGAATAATTCTCTGCCGTGGTCGTGATGAACCAACTGCGCTCAATGGCTCCATAGCGCGGCGGGTTGACCGGCGTAGTCGGCACGAGGGTCGCTGTGACCGTGCCGGATGCGCCCGGTGCGAAGGTGAGCGTCACGTCTGTGTCGCCCAGCGCCAGCGGCATGCCCGGCGTGATGACGCTGGCTGCCGTCACCGGCTGCGTGATCACGCAGCCGGCCGGCGCGAGCAGCGCTGGCGGTGTCAACCTGTCTGGCGCGGCTAACAAGTGCAGCGTCCCCCATAGCGACGCCAGGCCAATCCCTACAACTCCAAACAAACGGTATACGAATCGCATCGGCTTCCTCCACAACATAAACTCTGCAAATCAACGGAAAACACAGCGGGGCATGGCTCGAAAAGCCATGCCCCGCCGTTATGATACATTGAGCTAGCCCAGGTCAGTCTTTGTTGGCCGCCTCGGTTTTAGCCGCCGGCGCGGTTTCAGTCGCCGGTTTGGTGGATTTGTCGTCGGTCGCCGGTTTCTTTTCTTCGCTGCCGCTGTCCTTCTCGCTCTTGGTAGGAATCTTGGTCGAAGACTTGGCGCGGTTGTCGGTCACATAGAAGCCGGAGCCTTTGAAGATGACGCCTACCGGATGGATCAACCGTTGTACGACCCCACCACATTCGGGACAGGTCACAATCGGACTTTCGTTGAAACCCTGCCGGCGCTCGAAGCGCAATCCACATTCATGACATTCATATTCGTACAAGGGCATTGATCTTACCTCCACACACTGACTTTGGGATGTTGACACTTTCCCAAGCCCACATTATAGGATGTTTGCCGGAGTTGGCAAGATCGCTCTTGACAATGCGCCGCTTTCCGTTACTATAGCAGCGTTGGAGCTTCCATAGCAAGGATATGTGAAGGAGGCTGAACCGAGACGATGTTCGAGGGGTGCTGAGGGCTGGGTCCTGCGCGGCGGAATCCTACGAACCCCGCCAGGGTCGGAAGGCAGCAACGGTAAGGAGGTCATCCGGGCGCCGCAGGGCGCCTGGCCCTCATCACCCCTCGGGAATCGTCTCGGTCAATACACACAGGGCGATAGGACATCCTATCGCCCTTTCTTGTCAAATAGAACACCTGTGGATGTTAAAGAGATGTTTTCGCGGACGGTACACCGTCCGCGAAAACACGTCATATTTAATCTGGTTCGTTTGCAGAGAAACCTATGCAAGGATGGAGTCGAATTTTGGGGTGGGGCCTGGCCCTGTTGGGGAGCGCGATGTTAGCTGTCGGCTACCGGGCGACGTTGACGCCTGTGACGTTGATGGTGGATGGCGAATCCCGCAAGGTCTATACCCATCAACCCACCGTCGGCGCGTTGCTGACCGATTTGGACATTGTTCTACGGTCTGAAGATCGTCTGATGCCTGGGGAGGCCATGGCGTTGTCCCCACAGAGCGTCGTGCGGATTGAGCACGCGCGTCCCGTCGTCCTGGTGGTGGATGGCCGCGAACGTCTGCTCTACGCGCACCAGGAAAGCGCCGCCGATTTGGTATCCCTATCCGGGGTAACCCTGGGAAGCAACGATACGGTTCGCATTGCGCCGCCCACGGTAAGCGACCCCGCTGATACGCGCTTCCGCATCGTGATAGACCGCGCCGCCGAGGTGGTATTGGAGGAGGGTGGGGTGCAGACCGCCTTCTATACGTATGCGGATACGGTAGGCGCGGCGTTGTTCCAGGCCGGGATGCGCCTGTATCGCGCCGACCAGGTTTACCCCGACCCGGCTACGCCGTTACAGCATGGGATGCACGTCCGCATTGAGCGTTCCACCCCGGCCTCAGTGCGGGTGGATGGCCGCCTGCTGCGAACGCGCACACATCGCACTCGCGTAGGGGAGGTGCTGGCCGACCTCGGCGTGACGCTTAACGGGCAGGATTACGCGACGCCGCCTCTGGAAGCTGCGCTGGGAGCCGGCAGTGAGATTCAGGTCGTGCGGGTCGCGGAAAGTGTGATTGTCGAACAAAGCCCCATCCCCTTCGACGCTGTCTGGCAACCCGATCCCAACTCAGAAATTGACACCCAGGGCCTGCTGCAAGAGGGCGAGCCGGGGGTTTTGGAGCGCCGGATTCGGCTGCGCTATGAGAACAATCAAGTAGTAGAACGCCGCGTGGAAGGTGAGAGCGTCGTCCTGGCTCCGGTGGATCGGGTGATGGGCTACGGCACCCAAATCATCGTGCGTCAGTTGGCGACCCCTTCCGGCACGGTGGAGTATTGGCGGGTGTACCGTATGCTGGCAACGTCGTACAGCGCGGGCACGGCGGGGGTCTCTCCGTCGTCGCCGTATTACGGGCGCACGGCGACGGGTTTGCAGATGCGTCATGGCATTGTGGCAGTTGACCCGTCGGTCATTCGGTTGGGCAGCCAGGTCTACGTGCCGGGCTATGGGATTGGCCTGGCTGGCGATACGGGCGGCGCCATCGGCGGCCGGCGGATTGATCTGGGTTATGACGACAGCAACCTGGAATTATGGTACCGATGGGTGGACGTGTACCTCTTGACGCCGGTGCCGAGCACTATCAATTACATAGGGCCATAATGCACGATCCCCAAACCTTATTGCGGCGGTACGGCCTGACGCCGCGCAAATCCCTCGGACAAAATTTCCTCGTGGCGCCTAACGCGCCGGCGCGCATCGTGGCGCTGGCCGAGTTAACGCCGGAAGACACCGTCCTGGAAGTCGGCGCCGGTCTGGGGACGCTGACGGCGGAACTGGCTGCGCACGCCGGGCGAGTCATTGCCGTCGAAACCGATCCCTATTTGGCGGATATCCTGGGGCGTGAGATGGCCGGATTCCCCAACGTCTCGGTCGTCCACGGGGACATTCTGGAACTGGACCCGGCGGCATTGTTGGAGGTTACGCCGGCATCGGCAACGCCGTTGTGGGGCGAGTGGCTGCCGCATTACGCAGTCGTGGCGAACCTGCCCTACTACATCACGGCGGCGGTGTTGCGGCATCTGCTGGAAGCCACCGTCCGCCCGGGGCGCATGGTGTTGACGATGCAGCGGGAGGTGGCGCAGCGCATCACGGCGGCCCCCGGCGATCTGAGTGTGGTGGCGGTGGGCGCGCAATTCTACGGCAAGCCGCACATCGGCATGCAGCTCAAACGCGGCGCGTTCTTCCCGCCGCCCGCCGTTGAGTCGGCGGTAGTGCGGTTAGATTCCTACATCGCGCCGCCGGTGCCGGTCGGCGACGTGGCGCACTTCTTCCGGGTGGTGCGGGCCGGGTTCGCGCAGAAGCGCAAGCAGTTGCACAACAGTCTGGCGGCCACGCTCTCTCTGGCGGACGCTGAGGTGAGAACCGCCTTGCTGGACGCCGGCGTGGCTCCAGAACGCCGCGCCGAAACGCTGTCGCTATCGGAGTGGAGCGCGGTGGCGGCGGCGCTGCGAATGAATTCGCCGGCGGATATAGAAAACCCGTTGAAAACGGGTTAAAAACTTTTATAAACAAAAATTCCCGCCGATGGCGATACCATCGGCGGGAATTTTTTTGGAGCCGAGAAGATGGCTCAGGCCGGTTGCGACTGCGCGGCGAGGTAGGTGCGCAGCACATCCTCGGCGCGTTCCAGCCGCTTGAGCGTCGTGGTGCGCCCGATGGCCTCGATGATACCGAACAACGGCGGCGTGACCTCTTTGCCGGTAACGGCGTTGCGGATGACGGTGAACAACTGCCCGGCCTTCAGGTTCAATTCGGCGGCGAGCTGGCGCAGCGGCTTTTCCATCTCCGCCGCATCGAACTGGACGAGGCGAGCCAGGAAGGACTGTACTTGCTGAATCGCCGCCAGGCTTTGCTCCGGCGTCATGTTCTTGGCGAGCAGTTTGTCCACCGTGGGTGTTTCGATGTCGGTAAACACGAAGTCGGTGAGTTCCACAACATCCCGCAAAGTTTTCAGTCGTTCCTGCACCAGCGGCACCAGGATTTCCAGGGTAGGGATGATTTCGGTCGGCGCGGGCAGAGGGATCAGGCCGGCTTCCGCCCAGAAAGGGATGAGCCGTTCCAGCAAGTCCTCTGTGCTCAAGGCGCGAATGTAGACGCCGTTCATCCAGTTGAGCTTGTCATACGCAAAGACGGCCGGCGCTTTGTTGATGTGGTTCACGTTGAAGCGGGCGATCAGTTCCTCGCGGCTGAAGATTTCCTGCTCCTCGCCTTCCCCCGGCGACCAGCCAAGCATGGCCAGGAAGTTGAGCATCGCTTCGGGCAAGTACCCCTGTCGCCAGAATTCTTCGACCGAGACGGCGCCATGCCGCTTGCCGAGCTTCTTGCCATCCGCCCCGACTACCAGCGGCAGGTGGATGTAGACCGGCGGCGTCCACCCGAACGCCTGGTACAGAAGGATGCGTTTGGGTGTGCTGGGGATCCAGTCGTCGCCGCGCATGATGTGGGTGATGCCCATCATGTGGTCGTCCACGACGACGGCCAAGTGATAGGTGGGGAAGCCGTCGCTTTTGAGCAAGACCTGATCGTCCAGCAGGCGATTCTCGACGGTGATGTCGCCGCGCAGCACGTCGTGGAAGGTGGTGACACCCTCGCGGGGGACTTTGAGGCGGATGACGTGCGGTTCGTCGGGCGAAACGGCGCCGGCGGGTTTGTCGCGGCAGAGGCCGTCGTACATCGGCATGTCCCCTTCCGTGCGCTGTTGCGACCGGATGGACGCCAGGCGCTCCGGAGAGCAGTTGCAGCGGTAGGCGTAGCCCTGGGCGACCAGTTCCTCGGCTTTGGCCTTGTAGATGGGAAGCCGTTCAGACTGCACGTAGGGGCCGTAGTCGCCGCCGACCTCCGGGCCTTCGTCCCAATCCAGGCCAAGCCAGCGCAGGCTGTCGGTGATGACCTGGAGGGCACTCTCGACGTAGCGGCCACGGTCGGTGTCTTCGATCCGCACGATGAATTTTCCGTTTTGGTTACGGGTGTACAGCCAGTTAAACACGACGGTGCGGAGGTTCCCGACGTGGACGTATCCTGTTGGACTAGGGGCGAAGCGGGTGCGAACTGTCATACAATCCTTCTCCTTCTACGTGAAGCGTGAAACGTGATGGTTTTATTCAGAAAGTTTCACGTTTTACATTTCGTCAATAAAATTCCTCTTGAAATTATTGAAATCATCCCTACAGGATTAATTATGCCGATTTATGGAAAACTGGCAACCGAGGGGTTAAAAGTCCAGTCGTTTCTGGCGCATGGCGACACTTTCTACCAGCCCCAGTCCGACGAAGGTAAACAGGAGGGAACTGCCGCCGCTGCTAATGAAGGGCATCGGCAGGCCGGCCACGGGAATGACACTCAGGTTCATGCCCAGGTTGACGAGGAGTTGGTAGAAGATGTAGGTGGCGACGCCGACGACGATGAGTTGCCCGGTTTTGTCGCCGGCGTTGCCGGCGATGCGCAGCATCCGCCACAAGAGCGCAACGTAGACCAGCAGGATGGTGACTGCGCCGGCGAACCCCAGTTCTTCACAGATGACGGAGAAGATGAAGTCGGTGTGGCGCACGCGCAAAAAGTGCAACTGGCTTTGGGTGCCGATGGCAAAGCCTTTGCCCATCAACCCGCCGGAGCCGATGCTGATGAGCGCCTGCTGGATGTTGTAGTAGGCGCCGGGGTCGCGGGTGGGATCGAGGAAATTGTAAATCCGGTTGCGCATGTACCCCCGCATATTGGCCCACACAATGGGAGCGGCCAGGAGTCCGATGAGGCCCAGTCCTTCCAGGTAAGCCAGTTTCATATCGGAGGCATACACCATGGCCAACCAGGTTGCCATATAAAGCGTAGCCGTGCTGAGGTTGGGCTGGCCGAAAACCAGCATGGCGGCGATTCCCGTCATTACCAGGGACGCGACAAATTCGATCAGGCCGGGGGGGGTGGGCGCATTGCGTCCCAAAAGGCTGGCCTGGCTGATAATCAACAGGATGAGGGCCGGGAAGGCCGGTTGGATGGACATGCCGCCGATATAGATAAAGCGGCGCACGTCGCCAATTTCGCTGCTGCCTAACAACAGGGTGACGCCCAACGTAAGAAGGGCCAGGAGATATAAGGGCCATTGGAGACTTTCCAGGAGGCGATAGTTGATGAAAGCAACCAGGAAGGAGGCGATCACCCCAGCGGCGGCGTAGATCGCCTGGCGGCGCCAAGTGTCGGCCAAGTCTTCTGAGCCGCGTGTAGCGCTGTAAATCATCGCCAGTCCGATCCCCGTAAGGGCGACCGCGATGAGCAGCAAGCCCCAGTCAAAGTACTGCCAGGGTGAGCGACGCATGGTACAACCCCGCTAGGCTTTTTTCCGTGGCGTCTGGATGGGGATGTCGGCGACCAGGCGCGTCTCGCGCTGATCTTCGGTGAAGTTGACCTGCACTTTGCTGGCGTCAATCTCCAGGTGTTTGGAGATGACGGCGATAATTTCGTCCTTGAGCATTTCCAACATTCCGGGGGAGATGTTGGCCCGGTCGTGGGTCAGCACCAGGCGCAAGCGTTGAGCGGCAATTTCCTGGTTGGAGGGGGCGCGGCGGCGGAAAATATCCCAAAATTTCATTCCATACTCCTTCATCCGTGTGAACCGAAGAGTTTTTGCAAAAATGAAGGCGACTTCAACGGCGCAAAGGGCACCTCTTCACCCAGGAGGCGGCGCGCCACATCCCGGAACGCTGCTCCCGCACTGGAATGGTCGTCCAGCACCACCGGCTGCCCCTGGGTGCTGGCCGCCAATATGTCGGGGTCTTCGGGGACAATGCCGATGAGGTCAATGGCGAGCAAATCCACCACAGTGTTCGGGTCAAGCATCTGCCCACGGCGCACCAAATCGGGCTTGATCCGGTTGAGGAGCAGTTGCGCCGGCGCCCAACCTTCAGCCTCGAGCAGTCCGACGACGCGGTCGGCGTCGCGCACAGCGGTGACTTCCGGGTTGGTGACGATGAGGACCATGTCGGCCGGTTTGGCCGCGACGCGAAAGCCGTGTTCGATGCCGGCGGGGGAGTCAATGATGACGTAATCCACCAGTTCGGCGGCTTCGTGCGCCACCCGATCCATGTCGGCCTGGGTTACGGCGTCTTTATCGCGGGTTTGGGCCGCCGGCAGCAGGAACAATTCCGGAAAGCGCTTGTCGCGCACCAGCGCTTGCCGGAGACGGCAGCGTCCCTCAATGTAGTTGACGATGTCGTAGACGATGCGGTTTTCCAGGCCGAGCATCAAATCCAGGTTGCGCAGGCCGATGTCGGCGTCAATGCAGATGACGCGCTTGCCGAGCATGGCCAGGGCCAGGCTCAAATTGGCGGCGGTGGTGGTTTTCCCTACCCCGCCCTTTCCCGATGAGATCGTGATAATAGTTCCGGCCATTCTACCCCCTTGCGGTCCAGGGTTCTGCGATAATGCGATTTTGACTGACGCTGGCGATTTCTGGTTGGGTTTTCCGCCGGCGTTCTTCAGGTGTGCGGCTGATGTGGCCGGCGATACGCAGTTGCGCCGGCGCCAGATCGAGCGCACAGATCACCGCGCTTTCGTCGCCCAAGGCGCCGGCGTGGACGAGGCCGCGGATGCGGCCCCACACGATAATGCTGCCGCCGGCTACGACTTCCGCGCCAGGGTTGATGTCTCCTAAGATGACGATGTGGCCGGGGTAGTTGATGCGTTGCCCGGAGCGCAAGGTGCGTTGTACCAGCATGGCGTTGTTTTCGGTTTCGGTAGCGTCCGGCGGTTCACGTTGCATGGCTACGGCGGCGGGAAGGCGGGTGCGGATGCCATAGGAGCGCACGACGCGCATCGTAGCGGGGTCGTCGGTGAGGATGGCCCACAAGTCCATCTCGTGCGCTTCCAATACTTCGCGCAGCGCCACGAGTTGGTCATGGGTAATGGCGCACGCTCCCAGTTCGACGATGACCCGCCCACCCTGAAAGAACGCATTGGCGTCCTGCAACGACTGGGCTAGGCCGCGCAAAATGGCGTCCCAATCGTCCACGCGGGGGGTCAACAAGATGCCTTGTGGAGTTCCCTTGAGGGTGACAGGTATTTCTTCCATAGATAGGGGGATTATAACATGAATCCTGTATGCAGAAAATTAAGGAAGTGTGTCAAATGGGAGGATAACGGGGGCTGGAAGATACGGGTAGGCGTGATATAATCCGGCGCAGTTACGCAAAAACTTAGGAGGAATTTTTCGCTCGTCTCTTGACCCTTGCGGGTTCATGTCAAACTTTCGGGAAGATTCAGATAGGATTCATTTGAGCCTGTTTGTTCTGTCAAAGTTTGGCGCTTTAGCGAAATCAAACATAATGGACGTTTCTGAATTTCGCCCTGACGAGACTCAGAGGGATGGTCTTGTGTCGCAGCAAAGCGCAATCGGCCGTTGGAAGTTGTTTCTAGTCTTTGCCGCGTTGACCCTCGTTCACAGCCTCGTTTATATCGTGATCTTACCTCCCTGGCAGTCCAACGATGAACATGGTCACTATGAATACGCCTGGCTGATCAGTCAGCACGGTCCGTTGGTGGGCAGCGAGGCCATTTCCCCCGAATTTCAGCAGCGCGTGTTGCAGTCAATGTACCAGTTTCATTATTGGGAATTTTGTCGTCAGCCTATGCCCGACACATTCCCCAGTGGATTCAAGGATCCGAACGATCCCTGGTTGCGTTATTCTCGTTCCCAGGTAGGGGATGATCCCCCGCTGTATTACGCCATCGTGGGTGGAGTTCTGTGGCTAATGGGGGACCCAGATGTATTGGTCGGCATGTATGTGGGGCGAGTGATTTCCGGTTTGTTGTTCGCCATCACTGTTGGACTGATGGCGGTAGGGATGCGCGACCTGTTCCCTGAGTCGCGTTTTATGCAAACTGTGCCGCCGGCAACGATGCTTCTTTTTCCGATGTTGGGGCAAACGTCCGCTGCCGTCAACAATGACGTGATGGGGGTGTTGACCGGCACGGTCTTTTTCATCACGCTGATTCCTATTTTCCGCGATGGGCTGACGGTGAAGCGCTGTCTTGGGGTCGTTGCGGCATTGATCTGCGCTTTTTTGAGCAAGAAGACGGCATGGTTCCTGTTAGCGACGATCCTGCCGGCGGTTGCTATCTATTACTGGACTCGCGGTAAGAACCTGCCACGGCGCACGTTTTCCCTGTTGGGCATAGGGGCGGGGGGCTTACTCCTGATCGGAAGTGTTCTGGCCCTGTTACCTGGGGGAGAAGCGGATCGGTGGGTGGAATGGAAGGAGCGCATAGGGAGCAGTTGTGGTACCAACCGGCTGTTAGGGATAGCGTGGGAGGGTCAGGCAGCGCTACGGGTTGGCCCTTGTGATTATGTCCGACCCACTCAGGTCGTCGCCCCGGACGTGGTGAAACAAATCGCCGGTCAAGAGCTGGTGTTAACGGGCTGGGTACGTAGTCAAAGTGGGCCGGTGGTTGGGCGCGTCTACGTCGTGGATAATGAAAGTTCTTCTGAGATCGAAGTGGTTGCGAATGAGAACTGGCAGTCTTTCGCCATTTCACATACTATGAGCGCCGATCCCCGTTGGCTCGTCGTGCGGCTGGGGTGGAAATCCGGGGAGGGGCTGCTGTTTGATCAGTTGGTGCTCAGCACAGACTCCCCCAACAATCTGTTAGTCAACGGTTCTGCCGAGCAGACACGCAGTCTGTTGGTCAGCTTGTTGGTGCGCGTGATGCGGTGGGTTCGAATGCCGGAACGCATTGCGGAACAAATCTTGATGCCCTACTCGTGGGATCGCGCCGCCTGGCAAGACTATGGACGCATTGCGGGTTTCGTCTTCCAATCATTTTGGGGACTGTTCGGTTCCGTCACTCTGTTCTTGCCAGCGAGCTGGTATCAGGTGTTGAAGGGTATCTGCCTGCTGGGTGTAGTCGGCAATAGTGTTTTTGTGGTTTGGAAATGCCGCCGGAACTGGCAGACTGGTTATCTTCTGGTGCTGATGTGTGGGGTTTTGCTAGTGATTCTCCAGACGTTTTTGCCGATGTTTGGTATGCGCGGCGCTGATTGGATGCCGCAGGGACGTTACTTGTTTTCGGGTATACCCGCGTTCTCGGTACTGTTGGCGTGGGGGTTCTATTGCCTGCTGCCGCGCCGGTGGGAGAAAGCGAGTACAATGGTAAGCGTGTTGTTGGCGCTCGCCTTCGACGTGAGTTGTTTAGTATGGGTTTTGATCCCATATTTTCGAGCTTGAGTGAACGATGTGATAGCATTTGATGCCGTGAAAAAAATCGAGTCAAAAGGGGTATAGAGAAATGAAGTATTACGTATGGTGGATAGTCCTCGTTATGATTGTGTTGGCGGCTTGTCAGTCTACGCCTACACAATCGCCCGTTGCCACGCCGGTCAGTCCGCTGCCTACGGCGACTTTGCCGGCCACGGCAACAAAAGAAGCTGCGCAAGGTTTAATTGTTTTTCATTCGAACCGCAATGGCGAGTATCAGGTCTATGTGATGGATGCGAACGGCGACAACGTGCGGCGACTGACTAACTTCGCCGCGCCTAATTCCGAGCCAACATGGGCGCCGGATGGTACGAAGGTTGCTTTTACCTCTGGCAAGGACGATATTAACAATTTCACCTTGTACATGATCAATGCGGATGGCACAGAACCCACGCGCCTTTTGGAAGAAGGCCATGGGGACAACTGGTATCCTTCCTGGTCGCCTTTGGGAGATAAAGTTGCCTTTCAATCCAATTTTGGCGGGAGTTTTGGAATATACGTAGTAGAGATCGGTACAGGGCAAATGACAAAGCTGAGTAACAACGGCGCGACGGATAGTATGCCGGCGTGGTCGCCTGATGGGAAAGAGATCGTTTTTGTCTCTGACCAGGATGGCGACGTTGAGATTTACACGATGAATGCGGATGGCAGTGAGCGCACCAGACTTACCAATAGCCCCGGCGGAGATGTGCATCCGGCCTGGTCGCCGGATGGCACCAAGATTGCCTTTATCAGCACGCGTGACGGTGACGGTGATATTTATGTTATGAATGCGGATGGGTCCGACCCGATCCGGCTGACGACTTCATCTACGTCTAGCGAATGGAATCCCACCTGGGCGGCGCACGGCACCAAAATACTTTTTTCTGCCAGCTATGAAAACGACTGGGAGATTTACCTTATGAATGTGGACGGGTCCGATATGATCAGGTTGACCTATGAATCTGGTGAAGATCGCCGCCCTATGTGGCTAGATCTGGATTGAGCCGGTGGGTAGAAAAACTCTCTTCAGTGATTCGGTGACCTTTTCACTCGCGAGCGCCTCGGCAGTCGTCAGTGCGAGCGTGTTGAATCTTTCCATCGCAATCCGTTTTGGCGTAAACTATCAAGCCGATGCGTTTTTTATTGCGTACACTATTCCCGGAATTCTCGCTACGGCGCTGCTCTCGGCTGTACAAGTGGTGTTGGTCCCCACTTTTGTGCGTTTGAGGGAAGATCGCGGCCCGGCTGAAGGGGAAAAGTTAATTGTGGGGCTGGGCGTAGTCGGCTTGTTGATTTGGTCTGTTGTAGCGTTGGCCGGGATTATATGGGGACCGCTATATGTAAAGGTCCTTACACCTGCCAGCGCCCCCGAGTCGCAGGAACTTGCTATTCGTATCAGTCGGTGGATATTCGTGATTGTGCCGTTGACCTGGTTAGTGGGATTCTTGCAGTCTCTGCTGAATTCGGAACACAGGTTTATCTTTCCTTTGATGAGTGAAAGTCTCGCCAATGTGTTGGCTATCGGCATCCTATGGATAGGTAATAAACACACCAGCATCATGGCAGTGGGACTGGCTTTTGTGGTAAAGATGGTGGTACAAATCCTGATCTCTTCCATAGGTGTCAGGTGGCACAACCGATTGAGTGGATGGGTGATAAATGCCGGGTATCGGCGCGAAATTCAGCGAACGATGGGGGGAGTGGGTATCCGTTTTGGGGCTGCCCTGGCACGCCAGAGCAGTGTCACAATCGAACGGTTTTGGACCGCCAATCTGGCCATTGGCACTATTTCGGCACTCTCCTATGCCCAGATGGGCGTCAATGTGTTGAGCAAGGTGTTTTCCGCCAGCGTAGCAACAGTTTTGCTGCCGACGTTGTCCGCGGTTGCGCGGAAAGAAACCGATGGCCGCCGCCGTACAAATGTCGAGGCCCTGCGGTTATCGCTCTTCATGACCGTTCCGGTCGCGGCTTTCAGCATGATATTCAGTCATCCTATATCGCGCCTGGTTCTTGCATTCAGCAATACGCATGTGGATTTGATGCGCTTGACAGCGCGATTGTTGGGCATCTATGCCTGGCGCATCCCTTTGATGTCGTTATTGTCAGTTTTACTGGCGCCTTTCTACGCTTCTGAAGACGTAAAAACACCGGTAACCCATATGGTACTTATGTTGGGGCTTAATCTGATCCTGGATGCTTTGTTGTTCTATGTTCTGGGAGTTTATGGATTACCCTTGGCCGCAGTCATGACGGATATAGCATCCGTTATCCGCGCCTTTTGGCTGCAGAAGCGCTTGGATGAAACGCCCACCCCCATCTTCGCTGTTACCCTGCGGCATGGGATTGTCAGTATAATCCTCAGTACCGGCATGGCTGGGGGCGCAGCCGGGCTATCGCTGGCGATTATTCAATCCTGGCTCGGTTTTGGAATGGTAGGGCAAGTTATCTCTTTGGGAGTTGCTCTACTGCTGGGGGCAGGGGTCTATCTCGCGGGGATTGGACTGACCAAACTTCCCGAGGCAGCCTTCCTGACCCTTATCGTCAAGACAATTCGTACAAAGGTAGGTAAACGGTGATGTCAGGGAAACGCAGTGTGTTGGTCATCGGTTTGGATGGGATGACTTTTGATTTGCTGAATCCGTTGATGGATATAGGCCTTATGCCAGTATTCCAGAATTTGGTCAGAACCGGATCGGCAGGTATATTGGAGTCTTCTATTCCTCCCGTGTCCGCACCGGCCTGGGTTTCCTTTCAAACGGGGGTGAATCCGGGAAAGCATGGGATTGTGGACTTTTTCCGCTACCAAGCCGGAAGTTACGAACCCACGCTGGTAAGCCCGAGAGTCATTAAGACGCCGACGGTGTGGGATTTGCTCTCTGCACAAGGCCGACGTGTCTGTGTCCTCAATGTACCGGTGACTTATCCCCCCTGGCCCGTGAATGGCTACATGATCTCTGGATTTATGACGCCGGGAGTGGACACGGCTTTTACGTACCCGGCAGATCTCCGTGAGCGGTTATTAGCTCAAGTTCCGGACTACGTGATCGCGCCACAGGGAGACATCGCCACCGACGGTGTCAGCGGTTTCATTAAGAAAATGTTGCACACTATTCAAAAACGTTGGCAGGCGGCGCGTTGGCTGCTGGATTTGGAATCTTGGGATTTATTCATGGTGCAGTTTCAGGCCACTGACGTTTTACAGCATGCCTTGTGGGACTGTCTGGACTCCACCCAAGCTGGTTATGCGCGCTATTCTGAGGCCGAACGACGCTTGGCACATCAGTTTTACCACATCCTTGATGAAATTATCGGTGACCTGATCCAGCGAGCCGGTGATACCTCTGTGATTATCATGTCTGACCACGGGTTTGGGCCTGCGCGCAAACGGGTTTACTTGAATCGGTGGTTAGCCAATCAGAAATACCTGGCTTTGACGGGCAATGCGAGAATGCAGATGCAGTCTGGCATCGAGGACATGATCAAACGTCTGGATTTCATGGGACTGAGACACCGTTTATTCCCCAAAGGAGTGGGGAGTGTACGCGCCAAGATGATCCGCAAACTGACGCAAAACCCCTGGATTGATTGGGCGCACACCCGCGCCCACGTGCCCTTTGGGACGACGTACGCAAGCCTATATATTAACCGGGTTGACCGCGAAGCCCAGGGATGTGTGCCCGAATCGGCCTACGAGCTGTTGCGGGATGAGTTGATTGAGCGTTTGCCCACCTTGACGGATCCGAGTACCGGGCAACCGGTGGTGGAGAAAGTTTACCGACGAGAAGAAATATTCACTGGCCCGGCTGTGCTCGACTTGCCGGATTTGCTCGTTCGCCCTTACGGCGGTTATTTATTGGAAACACGCTTTAAAGGGACCCGACTCTTTGATTCATTACCGGCGCATTTAAGCGGCCTGCACCGGATGGAGGGACTGTACGTGTTGTCGGGTGGGGCATTGGGCAACCACCGACATGAGGGCCGCGCGCATATCACTGACCTAGCTCCGACAATTCTGCAACTGTTGGATGTCCCTGTTCCGCAATGGATGGATGGGCAAGGGTTGTTGACCTCATTGCTTTCTGAACTCCCGGATTCGTTGTCGTTCATGTCCACCCATCCTTCTCCCAACCTCCTACCCGGTCAAAAGGAAGAAACCGAGGCATATTCTTCCGAAGAGGCTTCTAAAGTTGTGGAGCGCTTGCACGATTTGGGGTACTTATGAGAGAATTTGGCCGATAAACCGGGGTTAACCCTAAAGAAGTATTGTTTTCAAAGTGCTTGATGTTACAATGAACCTAGTTCAGCGGAGCATTTAACTACACTTTAAACAATTGAGGAGGTAACAGATGAAGAAAGTATTAGGTGTTATGCTTAGTTTGATTGTAACTTTGACAATGATTGGCGGTGTTGCCGCCCAGGCACCCCCCCCCGGTTCAGGTACGTCGTATGGTGCTGTACAGAATGTCGGCACGGGTGTTGCGGCTTTCCGGCAGGATTTCTACGATCCGCAAGGCAATCTGGACGCGTATCGCGAGAAGGAAGATGTTGCCATCGGTGATACGATGGGTTTGACGGCCAATCAGACACCCACCGACGCTCCGTTGAATACGGACCTGCCGAGCGGTTGGGTTGGTTCTTCTGTGGTTTCTTCTGATCAGGAAGCCGCGGCGGTGGTGTTGATCCAGTGGACCGGCGGCTCAATTGGTACGGATGGGGTTGTGACGGCCGACTACGTGGGTGAACTGAACCCCGGTAGCGACGTCTTCTGCCCTAGCGTTGGTATGCGCGCCAATGAGGACAGCACCATCGTAGTAATGAATACCTCGGATGCCGCTGTCAGCGATGTCAGCATCTCGTTTAAGGATCGTCTTGGCGCCGATGCCGGCACCCCGATGAACAATATTTCTATTCCGGCTCATTCTCAGGCGACCTTCAACCTCTTTACTGGCTTTGGGCTTCCTGCTAACTTCTTGGGGGCAGCTCGCATCCAGTCCGCCGGCGGCACCCCACTGGCGGTGGTCGCTTACACCCACTGGGGTAGCGCGAGTGGCGCTTATGCCACCTTCGCTTATAACTGCGCGCCCACCTCGGCAGCAGCTACTAGGCTGTATGCCCCCAAAGTGCAGCGCCGTATCCTGAATGGGAACTGGTTTGACAACTCCGGTATCGTCGTGGTTAACACCGAAGCAACTGCTGCAGAGGTAGAGGTTAGCTTTTTTGACCGCGCTGGTGCTGCGAGCGGTACATTCACCGATACTATCCCGGCCTATAGCGCACGCGGTTACAACACCCGCTACTATGGTAATGCCCCCCAGGCTGTGATTGACGCGATGGTTGGCACCGGCACTGCGGCTGCTCCCAACTGGCAGGGTGGTGCGGTGGTCGAGTCCACCTCCGGACACCATATCGTAGGTGTAGTCAAGCAGGGTTACGACACCGATCTGTGGGCCGGTGGTTACAATATGTTGAGCGACGCGGATGCTGCCCAGACGTGGTCCTTCCCACTGGTCTATCGCCGCAGCTTCAACAAACCCTGGACCGACTATATTGGTATCGCCTGCCAAAACGTTTCGGCCAGCAACATTGCACCAACGCTCAACTTCGTTGACCGGCGCGCGACCGCGACCGCTTGTACGGCCAGCACGACAACCTGTGCGACTACTGACGCGACGCCTTTTGGCCAGTACATTACCCACGGCTACAACACTCGCTATGGTGGTCAGGTTGCTGCAGATTGGTTCTCTACAAACTTTGGCGCCAACTTTATCGGCGCGGCAACCGCCAGCATCAGCTCCGGGTCTATGGTCTGCATTCAGGAGACTTGGGCCGAGGAAATCTACGCGAACAACGTGTGGGTTAACGGCGGCGACGCCAATCTCAATAATGCGTATGGCCAGTAGTTAAATTATACTAACCGCTGGACTATCTCAGGGAGGAGTCACGAAAGTGATTCCTCCTTGCTTTTTGTATGGAGGGGGAATGCCGGCTCAGTTGGATTCTTTATATATCAGATTGCGCCCCGGCAAAGCTCTGGGGCGGATGATCAGTCACCTGTTTTTTCAAGGAAGACCGTTAACCACCAAGCACAGGTGGATGAATTCCCTGTTAATGTTTATGTATAGGTTAATGGTGCATGGTCCGCAGCTTGTAAAAATTCAAAAGCCTATCTTTGTCCTTGGCACCGGCAGAAGTGGTACAACGATTCTTGGCGTCGTCTTGTCTATCCATCGGGAGATAGGATTTCTGGATGAACCAAAATTGCTGTGGCACATTGCATATCCAGATGAAGACCTTATCGGCAGTTATGCTCGCGGCCATGCAACTTACCAGTTAGGGGCGGACCAGGCTAACGCAACCGTGAGTCGCGCGATGCATCGTCTCTACGGTTTTTACCTTGCCGCGACCGGCTCACGGCGGGTGCTTGATAAGTATCCCGAACTGGTTTTTCGCATTCCCTTTGTCCGAGCTATTTTCCCAGATGCTAAGTTTCTTTTCCTGGTGCGCAATGGTTGGGATACGGTCCATTCCATCGCTCTCTGGTCTGAACGCAACGGGATAACGAAACAGGGTGAACGCCATGATTGGTGGGGAGTAAATGATCGCAAATGGCAATTGCTGGTGCAGGTCGCGGCCACTATGCCGGCTTTTGCCGGTATGTCGGATGAACTGGGCAGATTTTCTCGGAATACAGATAAGGCCGCCGTGGAATGGGGTGTGACTATGCATGAGGGATTGCGATGGATGGATGAGTTGCCAGAGCAGGTTCATTGTGTACATTATGAAAAACTCACCCATCATCCACGTGAAATACTACAGCAAATCAGTGAATTTTGCGAACTTTCCTCTGATGAGATGCTTTTGACATACGGCAGCAGTGTACTTTCCCCCCGCCCCCATCGAAAGCCGGTAACGCTCCATCCCGCCGTCTCTTCCTTTTTTGAAACAACGATGCAGTTGCTGGGATACGACCCGGCAGATCATCTGGTATAATGGGCTTCGTTGGGATCGCGCTGTAGTTGGAAAACTTGAAATGCAATGGGGCTGATTTTGCCTGAAGGAGCTGAACGATAGTTTGAAAATCCTGTTAGCTCACAAATTCTACCACTTAACAGGGGGAACAGAGGCATACTTTCGTAACCTGACTGCTATCCTGGAAGCATACGGAAACTCAACTATCCCCTTTGCTTTGAAGCACCCCGACAATCCTCCCACACCTTATGCCAGGTATTTTCTTGAGGACCTGGATTATCGTGAGTCATCAAAACTTTATCGCCTGAAAAATATTCTGCGTATTTTAGGGCGCACTCTGTATTCCTGGGAAGCTAGAGGCAAAATAGAAGCGCTCATACGGGATACACAGCCCGATATTGCACATTTGCAGTCAATAGAGCATCATATCTCCCCCTCGATCCTACACTCTCTAAGAAAATATAATCTACCAATTGTCCAGAGTGTGAACACCTATAAACTGATCTGTGCCTCCTACCGTTTGTATTTGTTTGACCGCCAGGAGATTTGCGAGCGATGTCTGTACGGCAAGCATTATCATGCCGTTTGTATGCGTTGTGTTAAGGGGTCTGTATTTGCCAGTTTCCTGGCAATGGTTGAGATGTATTTCCATGCTTGGCTCAAAATTTATCACCTGGTCAACCGTTTTATCGTTCCTAATCTTTTTATGAAAACCCGGCTGGTTGAGGCCGGCTTTTCCCCTCAGAAGATCGTTACCCTGTTGAATCCTTTAAATATGGAAGAGTATTCCCCTAGTTTTGAATGGGGTGATTACATCCTCTATTTTGGCCGTGTGGACCCGGAAAAGGGCGTGATGACACTGTTACAGGCAATGCAGGCGGTTCCCAATCTGAAATTGATCGTGGTGGGAGACGGCGCACAACTGGAAACAGCCATTGCGTGGGGCCGGACACAGGGGTTGGATAACGTTCAATTTGTCGGCCCTCAATGGGGAGGCGCCTTGATGCCATATCTGGCAAAGGCACGGCTGGTGGTGGTTCCTTCGATATGGTATGAACCGTCGCCTATGGTAGTTTACCAGGCATTTGCTATGGGAAAGCCGGTGGTGGCTTCCAGGATTGGCGGCCTGCCAGATTTGGTGACAGAGGAGACTGGGTGTTTGTTTACACCCGGCGATGTCACCGATCTAGCACAGACCCTCACATCAGTCGCTTTCCATGAGGAACGCCTGCATTCTATGGGGCGGGCGGCAAGACAGTGGGCGGAAGTGAACCTGGATCCGGCACGATATTATCACGCTTTGATGCAGGTCTATGCGGAAGCCATCGAGGAAAAGCGATCATGAGGGCGCTTGTGATCGGTGGAAATGGGTTTATCGGCAGTCATTTGATCGATGCGCTTCTGGAAAATGGGTGGCAGGTTGTTGTCTATGATCGAGTTCTGGAAAAGTATCGTTTGCCTTTGCCCGGCGTTCAATATGTCTTAGGAGATCTGGAGAACTTAGAGGAATTGACATCTGTTCTGGCGCACACGGACGTTATGTTTCATTTGGCCAGCACGACGATTCCCGAGACAGCCAACCGCGCCCCCATCTTCGACATCCAAAGCAATTTGGTCCCTACGGTTCGGCTTTTGGAACTGTGTGTGAAGTATAACATTGGTAAAGTGATCTTTCTGTCATCGGGCGGGACCGTTTATGGCGTACCGGAACACCTGCCGGTGGGGGAAGATCACCCAACGCAACCGATCAGCGCCCATGCGATCGTCAAGTTGTCTATTGAAAAATATCTGTTTTTATTTAAACACCTTTACGGTTTAAACTATGTCATTTTGCGTCCGGCCAATCCCTACGGGCCACGACAAAATCCCCAAGGGAAGCAAGGGGCTGTCGCCGCTTTTTTAGGGCATATTGCCCAGAATTTACCCATTACGATCTGGGGCACGGGGGAAGTTATCAGGGATTTCCTTCATGTCTCCGATCTGGCCTCTGCCTGCATATCTGCGGCAACTATCACCACTGAAAGTTCCGTTTTCAATATTGGCAGTGGGCATGGCATTTCGTTGAACCAACTGATCGCGATGATTGAGCGGGAGGTCCAGAGGTTTTTTCAGATTGAGCGGCTGCCGGCTAGACCCTTTGACGTACCGGAGATTGTGCTGGATACACAGCGTGCACAGACTGAACTTGGCTGGTCTCCAAAAATTTCATTAGAAGACGGATTGGCCGATACGTGGCACTGGATATGTTCATTGCCAGATTCCCAATCATCTATCGGCACATGGACGGACATAAAGGAAGGTTTCAATGTCTCAAAGTGATGAAAGTCGTTTGTTGAACCCTTTGCCTGCGCGTGGCAGGGTGATGCGCTGGCTCAAACGTATCATACCCAACCCGAAGTTGTCGCTTCGCACACAGCAAAGCCGGCGGCAGTTTGACGCATTTGTGCGCCGGATGACGCAAACGCCGGGGGCCAGGGTGTTGAACATTGGCAGCAAGTCGGATGATCTAGGAACAAACGTTTTCAATTTCGACTTATTTGCTTATCCCGGTGTTCATGTGGTAGCTGACGCGAAGCATTTGCCTTTGAAGGACTGTGCTGCTACCGGAGTAGTAATTACTTCGGTTCTAGAGCATGTGCCTGATCCGCAGTCCGTAGTGGGTGAAATTCAGCGGGTATTGGCAGTCTCCGGGGAAGTCTATGCTGAAATACCCTTTATCAGGCCGTTTCACCCCGATCCAGAAGATTACCAACGCTATTCGTTGACCGGCTTGGGGGAACTGTTTAACGCCTTTTCCGTCGTGGATAAAGGCATGTGTGTGGGGCCGAGTTCAGGGCTGGCCGTTATGCTCAGTCAGTATGCGGCGATTCTGCTATGCCTTAATAATCGCTACTTGTATAAAATTTGGAGTCGCCTGTTTCGCACGGTTTTTGCTCCTTTAACGCTCCTGGACATCTTATTTGAGAGGATTCCTTATTCATTGGCTCTAGCCAGTTCTTACTTTCTCGTCGGCGCGAAGGAGGAGCGCGAGTCGTGAAAATCGCGTTGGTGGGCACACGGGGCATCCCGGCCAGTTATAGCGGCTTTGAGACTTGCGTCGAGCAGCTTGGTCAACGCCTGGCTGCGCGCGGTCATCAAGTGACGGTGTATTGTCGTTCCCACCATATCCATTATCCCCATTCTACTTATCTCGGTATGCGATTGGTCAAATTGCCTACAATTCCGAATAAGTATTTGGATACCATCGTCCACACCTTTCTTTCGCTGCTTCACGCTTGCTTCCAGACGTATGATGGGGTCTTGGTTTTCATTGTGGGTAACAGTTCACTGCTCTGGATCCCCCGGCTCCGCGGGCAAAAAGTGGTCATTAACGTGGATGGGCTGGATTGGAAACGGAAGAAATGGCCCTCGTTGGCAAAGGCTTATCTGCGTTGGACGGAACGCTTGGCTACCCGCTTGCCCCACGCGCTGGTGACGGATTCACGGGTAGTACAGCAGTATTACCTGGAGCAATACAGGGCGCAGTCGCTTTACATCCCGTATGGCGCTAACATCCAGCGCCAGCCGCCGGGAGAATGGCTGGCGCGTTTTGGCCTGGAACCGCGCCGGTACGTGCTGTTTGTAGGACGATTGGTGCCGGAGAACTGCCCGGATCATCTGGTGGATGCTTTTGCGGGGTTGGACACGGATATGCATTGCGTCATTGTCGGCGATGCGCCCTATGCGGAAGACTACATCCGCACCTTGAAATCAACATCCGATTCGCGGGTTGTGTTTACCGGCTATGTCTTTGGCGAAGGATACCGTGAGTTGTGTTCTAATGCCTACGCCTTTGTCGAAACATCCGGTGTGGGCGGCACGCACCCCGCTTTATTAGAGGCGATGGCGCTGGGGAACTGCGTCGTGGTCAACGACACACAGGAGAATCTTGAGACGATAAGTCAGGCAGGACTGGGCTATAGCGGTCAGCGCGGAGTGACCGCTTTGCGGGACGTGTTGCGAAAGCTCATCACTGAACCGGCGACGGTCGAGATGTACCGCGAACGTGCTGTGTCCCACGTTCAAGAGCATTATGACTGGGATAAGGTTACAGATCAATACGAACAACTTTTCCAACAGTTGATTTCCGATACTCCTCCTGACCTTGTCGCGCTTGCCGCCAAGTCAACAGAGTACACCGCCAAAAGCAATTGACAATCTGCAAGTAACGTTACACAGGGATTAAAGAATGTACTTCTCAACCCATGCCGGGGCGCGATTGATACGGGGATGGTTTCAGCGATTACGCCGATATTTTCGGCAGCGGCGATATCACAGAATCGTAGACCTGTTAGAACTCTATTCCAGCAACCGACTTATTTTGGATCTCGGTGGAGGGCGAACCTCATTTTTTACCGAGATGTTTCCTCGCCCAGAACAGATCGTATTATTAGACATCAATTATCAATTCGCTTTGGAAGCGAAGCGCCGGCGTCCTGACATTCACATTGTGGTGGGGGACGGAGAACGGCTGCCATTTGCAGATCACTGGATGGAGGCAACCATTTGCAATTCGGTCATCGAGCACACAAACCATCCTGAAAAATTGGCGGAAGAAATTTGTCGTGTCAGTCAGGCTTATTTTGTACAAACCCCCAATGGAACATTCCCAATGGAAACCCATTCCTTTATTGCGATTCCTTTCTACCATTCAATTCCCTGGGAATGGCTGCGCAAATTCTTGTGTCGGCTATTTGGGGCCAGGTATGAGTATATCAGTAGCGTACATTATTTATCCGAATATCAGCTCAGACACCTTTTTTCGGAAGCCGTACTGGCCTATGAGAAAACGCTTGGTATGACAAAGTCTTTCTATGTCTACCGTGTGGCTTCAGCGAAAGCTGTGGATCAAGGACAGGGGCAAGATGAACACTCGCCGTCGTGAAACTAATCGCATTATCGGGTTAGGCCTGGTAGACATCATCCTGACCTTGTTATCTCTCTATTTGGCCGCTTGGGCGCGTTATTGGATTCCATGGGGCGTGCAACTTCCGTGGCAATTTGTAGCGCTGCCCGGCCCGGTTTATCTCATGACCGCTTTTATCTGGCCGGTCATTTTTTCTCTAACCTCGGTTTATACTGTGCGTTCTCATACACCCCAACGCCTTTCCGCTGAAGTTTATGCACTTGTGCTGGGTGTGGGGCTATCGTTGCTGGTATTGGCCGGGGTACTCTATTTTTCCTACCGCGAAGTGCCACGACGCCTGTTTTTCTACTTTGGCATGATGGATTTCGGCCTGCTGATCATTGCCAGAATGGTGGGTTATACGTTTCGCCGGATGACGCCCGCCACCAATCATATTTCTCGCCTGTTAATTATCGGGGCGGGAGAGTTGGGACAGGAGATCGCTTCTCAGGTACAGCGTCACCCTGAAAGCTGGCGTCTGGTCGGCTTTGTGGATGATGCTCCGGCTCGCTTGGGCGATCAAGGCAATAGACTTCAGCTTCTCGGCTCGTTCAAGCAACTGGAAGCGATTATCGTCTCCCAGAATGTGAATGAAATCATCATCGCCTTGCCCTTTTGCGCCCACGAGCAGTTAACCCGTATGGTGTTGGACCTGGAACGGCTGCCCGTAGAAGTCAACGTCGTGCCAGACTATTTCAACCTGGCTTTTTTCCGCACGCGCATGGACGAACTGCTGGGATTCCCGCTCATTCGTTTGCGCGCCTCGGCAATTGAGGGAAACGCCTGGGTGATCAAACGCTTGTTTGATTTAGTGGTGGCGATTCCACTGTTGCTCTGCATCCTGCCGCTGTTTTTCCTCATTGCCTTACTAATTCGGCTGGACTCGCCTGGCCCTGTGCTGTTTCGCCAGAAGCGGGTGGGCGAAAATGGCCGTATCTTTGGCATGTGGAAATTTCGCACAATGCGCCAGGATGCCGAACAGTTGTTGGATGAGGTGGTGCAACAAACATCCGATGGGCAGATTGTCCATAAGCGTCCAGACGACCCCCGTGTGACCCGAATCGGGCGCTTTTTGCGCCACCACAGCCTGGACGAGTTCCCACAGTTGATCAACGTTATCAAAGGCGAAATGAGCCTGGTTGGCCCGCGCCCGGAACTGCCGTGGCTGGTGGATCGCTACGAAAGTTGGCAGCGGAAGCGCTTCGCCGCGCCGCCAGGGATGACGGGTTGGTGGCAAATTTCAGGGCGCAGCGACCGCCCGATGCACCTGCACATCGAGGACGATCTGTATTACATCAACAACTACTCCATCTGGCTCGACCTACGTATTATCTGGCGTACCATCGGTGTTGTGCTTTCGGGCAAGGGCGCTTATTGAACAGTGGAAAACACAACCTGATGGGGTATGGGGGCGGCGATTCGCGCCGCCCCCGTGCCGTTATTTCAACAACATCAATTTTGAATCGTTGGAATGACCGCTGTGCTGGCAATGGCGGATATTGCCGTCATATTCGCATAAGGCAGATAGATACGCGCCGTCGGCAGGCCAAACCAATCCGTCAACTGCCGGAGCAGGTCATCGGCAATCGCCGTCTCCGTCGTGCGCACATTCTCAATCTCGTAAAGTGACGTAGGCTGCAAGCGGTATAGCTCATCCAGTTCAGTGTGCCCGACGTGATGGATGTACTTCCACTCCCCCACCCGGATAGCGCGCAGCAGATGGGGTGGGGTGAACCAGTCGGGGTTACTGAGCGCGTCCACGCCCATCTCGCTGTAGATTGCTCTCCCCGTCATCAATGTCTCGCTCAACTGGAATGTTTCCGTGAGCATGCCCCTTACCGCCAGCGCGCGCAGGCTGCTCGCCCGTAGATTGCCTGGAATAGGGATATCCGTCCAATCAAGCAGCGTCGGTGTGATGTCGAACAACCGCACGGGCGCCGTGACGATGGCTCCGGCTGAAACGATGCCGGTGTAGCGGATCATCAGCGGCACGCGCAACACTTCTTCGTACAACGAATTGCGGTGCGCCCATTTGCCGTGCTCGCCAAACGTCTGTCCGTGGTCGCTGGTCACGACGATGATGCTGTTGTCGAGCAGGTGCAGCGTGTCGAGGTAAGTCAACATTTCTCCCAGGTAAAAATCCCAGTACGTGATCTCTCCGTCGTAGAGCGCAATGAGATGTTCTATGTCCCGCTCCGTCGGCACAATCTCACCGGAGGCCACCGCGACACCATCCTGGAAGACCTCTCCCGTTAACTCGCCGGTGTATGTTGCGTCGTATAGTGTGTCGTAAGGCGCCGGTGGGTTGTACCAGGTGTGCGGATCGAAGTAGTACAGATACAAAAACAACGGCTGCGTGCCGCTCAATACCGATGTCCACTCATCGTTGAGCCACGCGGTGGCGACACGGTTGATCTCTTCAGCACGCGTGCGATCTGCCCCTACGCCGGTTCGTTCCCAGAATACGTCAAAACCCTGGGCAAACCCTTTTTCCGATCCCGCCCACTTGGCCGCCACAAAGCCGGCCGTATAGTAGCCGGCGTCATGGAGATATTCAGCCAGCAAAACTTCGTCGGCGGGAATGGCGCTGTTGGCGTCGGTCCAGCTCTGTAGCCCTATGCCAGAGGGATTGCGTCCGGTTAACATCGCCGCGTTGGCTGGAAAGGTCCAGGAAGACAAAGAGCTTACATCCCGGAAACTCACCCCCTGGGCGGCGATCATCGCATCCAGATTCGGCGTTGTGGGGCGCTCATAGCCATAACTGGTGACATGATCGGCGCGCAGGGCATCCACGACGACGAAAATGATATGGGGCGGTGGAAGAACTTCCGCTTCCACCGCCGCAGTCGGCGCAAGTGTCAGTATAGGAGATGCCAGAGTTTCACCGACCGGCGTGGCCGTTGGGATGGTTCGAGTCGTTGGGGTGAGCGTGGCCGTCGTCACAGTCCAACCCTTCTCCGTCGTAAATCCGCACGCCAGCAACACAAACAACAGAAGGCCCATCAGGGTTGCTCTCAAAGACACTTTCTCCAATCGTCCGTTTACCCTTCTCATAAGTTTCCTCCTTTTGGTAATCAAGTCTCAAACCGGCTCTCGCCGCCTCGACCACAGCGCAGGCAGCTCGCGGATTTCTCGAATGTTCAGCAGACAGGCTGCCGCTCCATAGACCAACACCCCGACGGCCAATCCGCCCCCGACGCTGACGAGCCGCCCGGTGTCGGGCAGCGCCCAGCGGAACGCGACGAGCGCGCCGCCCATCAACGCGGACGCTATCCCCGTCCGCAGCAGCGATGCCCCCAGTTGCCGCCCTTCGATACCGCCCAGCCGCCTGTGGGCGACCAGCAGCAGGAAAACGACTTGCAGGCACGCGCCTGCGGAATTGGACAACGCAATTGCGCCGTGCGCCAACGTGGAGAGCAGCGCCTGGCCCAGCAGAATATTCATTGCCAGGCCGGCCGCTGCGATCCAAAACGGCGTCCACATATCCCGCTGTGCGTAAAACAAAGGGGGGAGCACCTCCAACGCGCAATGCGCGACCAATCCCAGGGCGAGAAATTGCAGCGCCCAGTAGACCCTGTCGGTCGCGGCAGCGTCGAACGCGCCGCGTTGCAGCACCAATGCCGTCAAGGGGCGCCCTAGTAACCAGACTCCCACCGCCGCCGGGATGGTCAAGACTAACACCAGCCGCAGCGTCCACGAAAACGTGCGGCGCAACTCGGGCAGATCGCCCCGTTGAACCAGCGCCGCCAGCGCCGGCAGGATGGTGATCCCCAGCGCGGTGCCCAGAACGCTCTTGGGGAACTGAATCAATTTCGAGGCGTACTCATAAGCTGCAATGGAGCCGCCGGGAAGTTGGGAACCGAAAGTGGTGGGAAGCACCAGCGTCACATAGCTCACACTCATCCCGAGCATACGCGGGGCCATCAGGCGTACCAGATTGGGCAGATCGGGATGAAATAACGTGAACGTCCACCGCGCCCGCCGCCGCACGAGCCACGGAATCCGAATCAAGAGTTGCACTACCGCGCCGATCAACCCGCCCCACGCCAGGCCGAAGATGCCGTAGGGCCGCGCCAGAATCGCCGCGCCGAAAATGCGTCCAAGCGTGTAACACAGCGGCGACAGAGCGGGCACCAGAAAGTGTTGGTGGGCTTCCATCGCGCCGGTGACGACGGTGCCGATGCTGAAGAGCAGGGTTTGCAGCAGCACCAGCCGCATGAGGCGGACCGACAATTCGATCTGCGCCGGCTGGTCGGCAAACCCGGGGGCGACGGTGACGATAATCGGGCGGGCCAGCACAATCCCCACGGCGCTGATCATCACCAGGACGATCAAAATCCAGTGGAGCGTCACAGAGATGAATCGCCACAGATCATCGTGATCGTCGCGGGCCATGAGGCCGACGATCAACGGCACCAACACCGATGTCAGCGCCGGGCCGGCGACGATGGTATTCAAGCCTTCGGGCAATTCGAAAGCGGCGTAGTAAGCGTCCAGCGCTGCCGCTGCGCCAAAAGCGTGCCCAACCACTGCCTCACGCATAATACCGGCCAGCTTATCCATCGCCAGCAGCAAGGCGACCAGTGCAGTCGAGTGAACCACGCGCGAATTCAAGGCCTGTGGGTATGGGGGCTTTGCCGATTCTGAGGATACAATGCGATCGGATGTACTCAAAGTCATTTCTCCTATCAACCCGATCCAGTGGCTCAAACTTCTGTGGATCGGATAAGCTATTCGGATTTTCCTTCTTATTGTATTACGAAAACGCTCCCTCACAGACAGTTGTTAGCGTTTCTCTGTTGAACGTTGTGCACATACAAAAAAGTTTTTTTAACAATAAGAGAATTTTGCCCTCCCCATAATCGGCAAGTTGTGGTATGCTAGGGGCAAAAGAGCGACGCTTACAGGTTCCCTTATATAGTGTGGTGATACGATGGCAGAACTTGCGACGGTTGCAATTAACGACATTTTGGGACAACTTCCCGGTGGGGTGGCTGGGACTGAGCCGCGCGACTTGGTACGCCGCGCGTACCAATTTGCCGAGGCCGCCCATGCCGGGCAGTGTCGCAAGTCCGGCGAACCCTATATTCAACACCCGCTCTATGTTGCATACGCTCTGGCCGAACTCCACTTTGACCCGCCGGTGATCGCTGCCGGACTGTTGCACGATGTTTTGGAAGATTGCAACGTCACCTCGGAGCAATTGTGTGATAACTTCGGCAAGGAAGTCCTGACCCTGGTGGATGGTGTGACCAAAATCAAGGCAGTGGAGGATTTTGTCAATCAGGATAGTGAACGTATCCGTGACTTGCAGGAATTGGAAAGCCTGCGCAAGTTGCTGATTGCGATGGCGGAAGATGATATCCGGATCATCTTCATCAAACTGGCGGATCGCCTGCATAACATGCGCACTCTGGGAGCGCTCCAACCCAAGAACCAATTGCGGATGGCGCGTGAAACGCTGGAGATTTTCGCCCCCCTGGCCAGTCGCCTGGGAATTTGGGTGTGGAAAGCGGAGCTGGAAGACCTTTCGTTTCGCTATCTGAATCCCACGATGTATCGTGAATTGGCGCAGTTGTTGGCCAGCCGCAAAGAAGAGCGCCAGGAAGGGGTCAAGAAACGCATCCAGATGCTCAACGCCGCCCTGGCGCGCGAGAAGATCCCCGCAAAAATCAAGGGTAGACCCAAACACATCTACAGTATCTATCGCAAGATGCGCCGTAAAAACGTGCCGTTTACGCGAGTCTATGATGCTGAGGGATTGCGCGTCATTGTGGACACGAACGCCCAGTGCTATCAGGTTTTAGGCGTGGTGCATCAACTTTGGACGCCCGTGCCGGGCGAATTTGACGATTATATCGCCCACCCCAAACCTAATGGCTATCGCAGTTTGCATACGGCCGTGGTCAGTGACGAGGGCGATGCGCTGGAAATACAGATTCGCACGCGCGAGATGGATCGCATTGCTGAGTATGGCGTGGCTACCCATTGGTATTACAAAGAGCGCAACAACACCTCCGTAGACGCTGCGATGATCAAGCACATTGCCACGATCCGGCAAAGTGTGCATGAGTTAGCTCAAGAAGATAATGACGTCAGCGGTTTCATTGATTCGATCACCTCGGACGTTTTTCAGGAACGCGTGTACGTGTTTACCCCCAAAGGCAAGATCATTGACCTGCCTTTTGGCGCGACCCCCCTGGATTTTGCCTATGCCGTCCACACTGAGATTGGGCATCGTTGCCGGGGAGCGCGGGTAAACGGTCGCTGGACGCCTCTGGATTATCAACTGCGTACCGGAGAACAGGTGGAAATCATTACTGGCCGCCTGGACGGCCCCAGCCGCGATTGGCTAAATGAAGAACTGGGATTTATCAAGACCCATCGCGCCCGCCAGAAGATCAGACAGTGGTTTTCCCACCAGAGCCGGGAAGAAAACATCACTCAGGGCCGCGCAATCTTGGACAAAGAGATCAAGCGTTTGGGCGTAGTCATTTCCATCGAAGAAACGTTTCAACTGTTTGCGGGGCGATATAAGCAGGAAGAGGATTTCCTGCTGGCGATTGGCATCCACGATTTAGCCAGCGCCACGCTGGCCAATCGCCTGGAACAGTACACGAACGAGAAGCGCCAGGCCCTGGAAAAACCCAAAGATGAGGAGGAACTGGCAGAAACTCCACCCCCCGCCCCCTCGTCGGACGCCCTTAATGCGATTGTCAATATCCAGGGGACCGGCAACCTGTTGACGCATATTGCCAAGTGTTGCCAGCCGTTGCCCGGCGAAGAAATCATTGGTTATGTAACGCGCGGGCGGGGCGTCACAATTCACCGGCGTGATTGTCGGAATGTTTTACAGATGCCCGTGGAAGAACAAGTCCGCTTGATCGAAGTAAGCTGGGGGGCTGCCAAGCAAACGTTCCCAGTTCAAATTGTCGTGAACGCCTATGATCGCTTTGGGTTGTTACGCGACATCACCACCATCATTGCCGATCAGGGTGTCAATGTTACCAGCCTCGGTATGGGCAAACGGGATCGTCACAATAACGTGCCGGTTTACGTGACCCTGGAAATTCCAAACTTTGCGATATTGCTCCGTATTATGGCCAAGATAGGGAAACTCCGCAATGTGACAGAGGTTAAACGCATCGGTTGATCGACACCTATGAAAGAAAAAGCCCCACATTGTGGGGCTTTTTCACTGTCGCGTTAACAAGGGTTAGTCCACGACAACCGCTTTTTCCCAATCTAAATACTCAACGAGCGCTTCTTTCTGCCTGCCTAGCCATGCGTCGTATTCTGACTGCTTGGCATTCTCAAAAAACGACTCGCTTAGCTCACGGGTCTCGTGTCCTTGAACGTAGAGAACATAATAACCGCCGGTCGTTTCGGAAATTGGTTCGGAAGCTGTGCCGATGGGGGTATTAAAAGCCACCTTTTCAATTTCTGTAGATAACTGTTCGCTCAAATACCCGTAGGGCACCCAAGGTAACTCATACCCATAACTGATATCACTGACGTCCGAGTTAAGTTCATTGGTCACGCTGACGACATTGGTGCCTGAGTTAAGGCGTGCGCGTAATGCTCGCCCGCCCTCCTCCGTCTCCGTGACCAATAACGTCACCTGCACCTGCTCCGCCGGCGAAATCACATCCTGCGCGAATACAGTGAGCAATTCTTCCTGAAGCAGATTAGCAGCGAGCATATCGCGGTAATCCGCTTCCGACAGGTGCGTGACGTTAAGGATGCTCGTCTTGAAGTTGCTGTAGGTTTGTTTGTACTCCTTAGCAGTCATCGGTTGCTCGGTCGTCTCGGTGACAACCGTGCTCGTCGGTTCCGGCGTCGCATCACGATCATACCCCATGCTCAATTCCAATTCACGTTCTACTGCATCCTGATCCGCCGCAATGTTCCGGGACTTGGTCTCCTGACGCACCAACTCTTCCTCAATCATCTGATCCAGGATTTGTTTGCCGAACGTGGTAGCCATATCGGTGGAGAGTTGGCTTTCCAGGGTAGCAACGGAGTATTGTAATTGCTGTGCAAAGGAAGCCATCGTTTCATCAGCGGTATCTATCTGGCTGAGGTAGTCTTGATATCGGATTAACTCAAACTCGCGCATTTTGCGCTCATAGCGCAGACGACTCTGGAAATCTCGCGTCGTGAGGGTGACTTCGCCGACGCGCGCTACCGGGCGGTTGGCCTTAATCACCAACTCCGTCACTACCCCATAGCCGAAGACCAGGAGAATGACCGCCAGTACCCCGGCCGTGATCCAGACCAGCATGCGCTGGGTCTGGTTTTCTCTTTCCCGCCGCGCCAATTGCCGGCGGTTGACGACTTTACTTGCTTGTTGTTTTGCCATACCTTACACTCCAACATAACGACCGGGCATAGGTCATCCCTATGCCCGGTTGGGTTCATTCTATGGATTTTTAACGACTTCTGAGTTCTGCCACAAAGGGCAGCAGAGCGATGTGCCGGGCGCGCTTGACGGCGGCAGCTAAACGGCGTTGATGCTTGGCGCAGGTGCCGGTCTGCCGACGCGGGCGGATCTTGCCCCGGTCGCTGACAAAACGCTGCAACAAATCCACATCCTTGTAATCAATGTGATCGCGGTTTTCGGTGCAGAAGAAACACACTTTGCGGCGCGGTGCAAACCGTCGCCCTTTTCGACGATTTTGAAAATCACTCACAGCTCTATCTCCTTCATTCATTCAAAAGACATCATAGGTTCAACGTCTTCGCCCGTACTCAGCAGATCCTGCTCCTCCTCAAATGGCGCCGCATCTTCGTGACCGTTCAGAAAGATCAACTCTTGAGCGACCAGTTCAGTGCGATAATGGCGTTCGCCATCGGGATTCTCCCAGCAGCGGGTTTGCAATCGGCCTTCCACGTACACTTGCGCGCCTTTCTTCAGGCGTTTTTTGCACAATTCGGCCAACCCCCCCCAGGTGACAACGTGGAACCATTCGGTCTCTTCCTGGCGCTCCCCATCGCTGTTGGTCCAACCGCGCGCGGTCGCCACATTGAATGAAGCCACCGGCCGCCCGGTGGAAGTGAACCGCATTTCCGGGTCACGTCCCAGCCGCCCGATGATCATCACTTTGTTGAGTCCACGAGTCATGCAAGTATCCCTCAATACAAGGCGTCAACCGGGTCTAACGAGATTTAGTCCTCTTCAAAATCTCCCTCGTCAGAGCGATAGTCACGCCCCGTGTCCTCAGTAAAGGTGGGGAGTTTTGTCGGTTTCGGGGGAATATCAGTCATCTCCGCGTCGCTTTCCAGACGGGTGACCATTTCCCGCAGCACACCCTCGGCGAGGAACTGCAAGCTGTGCTCGAAACGGCTCAACCGCTGCGTGTCCATGGAGAAGTGCGCCAAGTAATAGCGCCCTTCGTGATGCCCCTTGATAGGATAGGCCAGACGCCGTAGTCCCCATTCCTTGAAACTAAACACCGTAGCCTCAGCTTCGGCGAGGTATCCCTGAACGCGCTGTAGATACGTTTCCTGCGCTTCTTCAGTAAGCTCAGGGGCCAAGATAAACATCAACTCATACTTGTTAGCAACCAAGACGGATATACCTCCTTCTTTGGGATTACCCTTGATCTTGCGTCAAGAGCAGAAAGCCCCGTCCGGGCACAGTGGTTAATCTTACCATAAATTAGTAGTTTGGCAAACAAAAAAGGAGGGCAACGGCGCCGCTCCTTTTTTGTCGAATACACCCTGGCTCGCCATACTCGCCGTTATAAACGGCTGAATTTGTATCCCTGCCCCGGTTCGGTAAGGATGAAGCGGGGATTATCCGGGTCAGCTTCCAGTTTTTGCCGCAGCCGCCAGATGTACCATCGCACGGTTTTGGGGTCAGCGTCGCTCTCGTAAGACCAGACGTTTTCAAAGATCTGGTCTATTTGATAGACGCGCCCGGGGCTGTCGCTGAGATATTCCAGCAGGTTAAATTCCTTTTGGGAAAGATGCACCATTTCCCCGTTCACGAAGACTTGCCGGGTCTGCAAATTGATGACCAGCCATCCACTCCCAAAGCGGCGGACATCGGAGTCGGTTTCGCGGGGTTGGCGGGCCCGCCAAAGCAGCGCTTCGATGCGCACCAGCAATTCCTGGACATTGAAGGGCTTGAGCATATAGTCATCCGCGCCGGACACCAACCCCTCGATGCGCGCCTGCACATGCCCGCGCGCGCTGAGGAAGATAATCGGCACATACGACTGCTCGCGGATTTTCTTACAGACCTCCAGCCCATCCATTCCCGGCATCATCACATCCAGAATGATCAGGGCGGGTGGATGTTGTTGGAACATCTCCAGACCGGCGCCCCCATCGGAAGCAGTTACAACCGTGAAACCGCGCGTTTGCAGCGTCATCTCGATCAACCGCAACAGGCCCTTGTCGTCGTCAATCACAAGGATGATGTCTTGCTGTTTTTTCTTCTGAATAAGCATGGCTCTCTATGTTAAGTATGATCTGTTTGAAAAAGAGGGGCCTGAGTGAGTTTATAAGCCGGATTCTGTCCACTTGCCTGGGGCAAATGGAGTGATCATCTATCTGGGACGGTCGTTACCGACCGCCTCGTGCAGCCTACCCGGAAGGTGCTTCAGGTGAAGCGGAGACGGACCGCCTCCGGCGTCGCCGCCTGCCTTCCTGCTTGGCCTTGCTCCCGGCGGGGGTTACCTGGCCATCCCGGTTACCCGGAATGCCGGTGGTCTCTTACACCACCTTTTCACCCTTACGGCTGCTGTGCAGCACGCGGTATGTCTCTGTGGCCCTTTCCGCGGGTCGCCCCGCCCGGGTGTTACCCGGCGCCGTGTCCTATGGAGTCCGGACTTTCCTCACTGCAAGCAGTGCGATCACTCAACCCACTCAGGTTCTTCCTTAGTGATATACTATAATTTTTCGTTTCGGCAACTCTGAAATTCCCATAGAATGATTTCCGGCGGGGCCAGGAAGCGCGCGCGGGGCGCCCCCAATCCTTCGAGACCCAATCCTCGACTGACGTACAACGTAGTCGGCCCCTCTTGATAAAGCCCGGCCTCGTAACGCTTGCCATACCGCGAACTGGTCGCCAGCGCGCCGTAGAACGGCAAACACAGTTGTCCCCCGTGGGTGTGACCGCACAGATAAAGATTGATCCCCAACGCCGCCGCCTCCGGCGTCAAGTCCGGCGTGTGGTACAGCAGCACACAGAAATCGTCCGGGGGAATCTGCCGGTATGCTTGCTGCAAGGCCTGGACGTCGCGCGCCTCATCATACGTGCAGCGAATGCCCAACAGCCAGAGTGTGTTGTCACAGTATTGGATTTTTGCGGCGGCATCGTCCAGCCATTGGATGTTCGTCAGTCCGGCAAAAATTTCCGGGACAATGCCGACCACGTCCACTACCGGGCTGCCGGTGATGGCATAGACTCCCAGGGGCGCGTCGAGCTGGCTGAGAAAACGGCGGACGCCCTGCTGCGCCTCCGGTTGATAGACCGACGACAGGTTGAGGTAATCGCCGGTGATCACAATCAGATCGGGCTTTAGCGCCCGGACGTGCGCCAGGACGGCTTCTTCGCGCAGCGACAGCCTCTCAAAATGGATGTCAGAGATGTGTAGCATACGGAGAGTGCCCGGATTGTGCCAGGCAGCCGGCATGGAGGTCCGGCGCGTCAGGCCGACGCGAAACGGCTCGATCCACGTGGCGTAGATGGCGGCGACGCTGATGACGCCATTGAGCATCGCTATCAGACCGCGTCCCAAACCGCCGGGCAGAAGCCAGCCGCCCAGGGCGAACAATCCGGCGCGCACCACGGTCAATCCCAACAGCGGCGGCGTGACCGGCCCCCACGAGCGGCGCGTGACAGGCAACAAGGCCAGCATCAGCCAATCGCCGATGAAAAACATGGCAATGATGACCGCCGCCGGAATCCACAGCGCGCCCCACGTCCAGGCCGCGCCGCCGATGAGGAGCAACCACAGAGGGATGAGGTAGCCCGGCGCGATCTGCCCCAGGCGTCCGCTGTAAATCAGCCCCAGGTGAACCCACGAGCTGCTGCCGTCGGCGTGGTCGGGAGGAATGTCTGGGAGGGTCGGGCGGCTCATGGCGTCTCGAACAGGCGCGCGATTTCGTCGCGGGGGAAGGTGGGCAGCGGTCGTTCGCCGGCGGCGTCGTGCAGCATCACGCCCGGTTCTGCGCGCACTTGGCCGATGACGGCGGCAGCAATGCCCTCAGCGTGCAGTGCGCTGAGGATGGCCGGCACGTCGCCCGGCGCGACCGCCGCCAACAACGAGCCAGATGCGATCAAGCCAAGCGGGTCTAAATGCAGGGCCGTGCAGAGCGCCTGGGTTTCCGGGTAGACCGGCAGCGCCGCCGCTTCGATGACCGCCCCGACGTGGGCGGCTGCCGTCATCTCGTGCAGCCCGGTGGCAACGCCGCCCTCGGTCGGGTCGTGCATCGCGTGGACGGCGCCCGCGCGCGCGACGATGGCCGCGTCTCTCACGACGCTGATGCCCGGGGTGTGCAGGAAATCGGCGGCACGCGCGAGCAGTTCCGGCGGGACATGCTCTTGCAGGCGCGCGCCGACTTCTTGCACCAGGAGGGCAGTCCCTTCGACGCAGATGCCTTTGGTGAGAATCAGCGCGTCGCCGGGCTGCGCGCCGTCCGAGCGTATCAGGCGGTCTGGAGCCACCTCGCCGAACATCGCGCCGACGACGATGGGGCGATCCAACCCGTGGGTGATCTCAGTATGCCCGCCCACCAGGCTGACGCCCAACTCGTGGCTAGCGCTGTGGAGCTGCATGAAGATGCGCTCTACCATCTCCGGGTCGGTTTTGCCTTCCGGCAGCAGTGCGGTGGCGATAAACCAGCGGGGCGTCGCGCCCAGGCAGGCGATGTCGTTGGCGTTGACGTTGACGGCGTACCAGCCGATTTCGTCGGTGGCAAAGGTGATGGGATCGGTTTTGGCGACCAGGTAGCGGTCGCCAAAATCAATGACGGCGGCGTCGCGTCCCAGGCCAGGGCCAAAGAGGACGCGCGGGTCGTGAAGGTTCAGCTTGTGGGTCAACAGATGGATCAGGTCGGCCTGCGGCAGCTTGCCGACGGGATAGGGGGCATGAACGTTCAAATCACTCTCCTACCAGAATGGCGATGTCATCTATGGCCGAACCATAGGCGTGTCCGGAAGCGTAGATTTTGACGGCTTTCACGCTGGCCGGTTCGATGTCCTGGGCGCGCAGCAGCGGCAGCAGATCCGGGGACTCGTAATCGAACCAGACGCCGACTTGCGCTACCTGTATCTGCTCTGTTTTCCAATCGCAGATGTAGCAGAAGGGGTTATCGCTGCCCGGCATGGCGTAGAAACCTTGAATCCACTCGCGGATTGCATTGTTTTCCAGGTCGGTGAAGGTGACGCGCAGCATCATGGGGCACTCGGTGCCGAGCGAGCCGCAGACGGCCAGTGTCTGCGTATCCACCCGGATGCGCGCGCGCACCCGCAGGGATTTGACGCCGCGAATGTCCTGGTTGATTTCCTGGGAAATACCGGTCTGCGCGGATTGCAGGCCGGAACGCTCAAACACGATGTAGCGATCCGTTCCCCCGGTGCGCTGCACGGTGCCGCCGGATTCTTCGGGCGGCGCGCTAGTTTCGAGATACCAGTAGTCTTCCAACGGCGCTTCAAAGTCGCCATTGCGGGTACGGAGGATGTCACGCTCGCCGATGGCGATGGGGCCGACGCCGGCGGCGGTCAATTCGGTACGTTGCATGGCCGTCAGCGCCAGCGGCGCGCCGGTCTCCGGGTCGGTGATGTGCGCCTGGCCTGTCGTCACAGAAAATTCGGTCCGGCCCTGCGTAACGGCGACGGTGTATGCGCCCTCATCCATTTCAATGACGCCATGCGGCGTGACCAGGCGCATGTGGGCAGCGCGCGCGCCGCCCTCCACGGTGATGCGCGCATTGGAGCCATATTGAAGGCGCAAGGTGACGTGGTGGGGCAGCCGGCTCGCGGCAAAGCTGGGCGTGGTGGACTTTTCCACCGTGACATCGGTGGCGCCGTAAAATTGCACCGTGATGAGCGGCTGGGTCTGGGTCAGGGGGGCGTTGGGAGGGATGTTTTCATACCACAGCAGAAACGCAGCGGCGTCGCTGGACAGTTCCACGCGGTCGTGCGGCTGTATTTCCATATCACCGGGGACGATGGCCTTGAGGCCGCTGCCCGGCTCCTGGCGGGTGACGATCTCGCCGCGAGGTTGCAGCAGGATGGCGAGCGGGCGGGTAACATTCAGGATATACCAGCGCAGGCTCAGCGGGATGCCAATGGTCAGACCAATGCAGGTCAGGAATGAGAACACCAGTACGATCCAGGCGATCTGTTCGGTTTTTTTGAACATGGGTTAGTACCGGATTTGGAAACTGGACATTTCACCTTTGGCCGGATGCCATTGAATATCCAGACGCTCGACATACCCTCCTGGCGGGCCTTGGTGCACACTTTGGAGCAAAGATTCGAGGCGCACCTGGACGCCTTCCGCCCAAATTTCGACAGTATTGTCGTAATTGTTGCGCACCCAGCCGGTCACGCCCAGGCTTTGCGCTTTGCGCTGCGTGAACGCCCGAAAGCCAACGCCCTGCACGTCGCCATGAACGATAATGTAAACAGCCTTTACTTCGGCAGACATCATGTCTCCTTATGTAAATTGGGAGACTCTATCCAAAAATCATAGTGACGACGAGACGTTGCGCTGTGGCTTGCGGCTAAAACCACTTTCAACAAAAAAACCTCGAAAACCACGCCTTGCGGCGCAAATCACAGCTCAGACCGGATTTTCAGATAGAGCCTAAGGATGAGTAGAGGTATTTTACCAGAAAACACATTAGATGAAAGATAGGGGGGCGTTGTGAAGTCCTCAGAGATGGCTCTACAGGGTGCGTTTCAGATTTAGGGCAGAGAGCCTGCCGCGGCTCAACGTGCCCACTCATTGGCCCAATGGCGGCCTAAAGGCCGGTAAATAGAGTGGATTTTTCGTCGCC
>DAOUGD010000241.1:0-11232 GCA_034429475.1 Anaerolineae bacterium | reverse complement strand
GTATACCGCCCGCGCCAACACCTCTTTAACGACCGGCCTTCAGGCCGAAAATTCCTATTGGGACGAATAATTATCCCATAGACTTGAGGCGCGCGGCGATTTCTTCTTGCGTCTGCTGGATGGCAGCTTTGAAGTCGGCCTCTTGCTTTTCCAAGCCGCGCAACTGCGTCTCGGTGGCTTCCAGTTGATCCACGTAGCGCGCGCGCAACGCGCCTTCTTTGCCGGTGTTGGAGAGCGCGCCCATGTTCCCCTGGATTTGCTTTTGGGCCTGGTAGATGGCGTTGCGCTCCTCGTCCAACTTCTTCAGCTTCTTCTCATAATCGCTGATGGTGTCGTAGAGCATCAGCAGTTTGACGATCTGATCGTACACCCGCTGATCCATCAACCCTTGCTTGAGATACTGCTGCAACGTCTGGTGCGATTGCTGGCGCACTTCCTCGCGGTGGCTGAGGAGGCGGCGCTCCTGGACTTTGAGTTTGCTCTCGCCCCACGCCGGGACGGTTACGGCGAAGCGCAATTGTTCGTCGGTGCGCTCTTTCGGCTGCGGCGTGTCGAAAAGGTCGTAGGCTGACGAGCGGGGATGTTCCACCAGCACCGTCATCTCTTTGCCGGATTTGTTCGACACGCGGTACTCGCGCCACACTACTTCCCAATCTTCGATATGCAGATAGATTCCCTTGAGGGACAGGCGGTAAATCTGGCGACTTGAGCCGCTGGCCTCGATGACGTTGGTGCTCAGTTCGACCGAGTAAGGCACGACGATTTCACCGTTGGCGGCGGTGAAGGGCAGCACGGCCTCGCCGACGTATTCGCCGCTTTCCAGCACCGTCACCGGGCCGCGCTCCAACGTCAGACCGCTGGCGTTCTTCAGGCGTAGCGTGGCGACCGGGTGCGCGGGCATCTTGCTCCCGTTGTAGAGCAGGTCTTTTTGATAGTCCAGCATGGCCGACACCACCGGCACCATCGCCGACTGGCCGCGTCCCACCGTCACCGGCGTCTGGATGACGTACTGGAACAGCTCGCCCAGCGCCTCGCCCTGCGTCGTGACCGTCTGCGCGGCGGCCATGTCGGACAGGCTGGCGGCGCGCAGCGCCATCGGCGGCGCCGGCGCCGGCATCCCGAAGGCGGCCATGGAGTCGCGCATCTTCTCTTCCATCGCGTATGCTGCCGGCGCTTCAAACATCACCGGCGCGGCTGCCACACGCGCTTCCTCCTCAACGACCGGGCGTTCCGGTGTGAACGGCGTGTAGAGGTCATAGATAAACGAAATCGGCATTCCCGCCACCAGCGAGAGCGAAATGCCTTCCAGGTCTTCTTCCAGCCGGTTGTCGAAGATGCCCCATCCCAGGAGCAAACCTTTCGGGCCGCTCGCGGCCTCCGGGTCGAGCAGCAGGCGGTAACTCACCCGCCACGTCGGCGCGGGCGCGATGTAGCTCACGGAGAGGTCGTGCTCGCCCGGCGTCAGGCGGATGGTGACGCTGCGGTAGTTCTCCTGGCTCAGCGCCGTTTGCAGGAAGAAGCGCAAGTCCGCTGCGCCGCGCTCGTCCAGGATTTCAACGGCCTGGACGCGGGCCAGCGTCACGGTCTGCACACGCGCGCCATCGTCCAACAGCAGCGAAACCAGCGACGTTCCGACCGGTTGGCGCTCCGGCAATTCGTCCAGCCCCAGGAGCTTGCCGGTTAGGGTCTCACCCTGATCCAGCGCCAGCGTCACGCGCCGCCCGCGCAGGCCCACCAGCAGATCGCGCAGGCTGCGGTCGTTGTCCAGGCGGATGGAGCAGCCGGCCAGCCGCTCCTCCTGGCTCTGCGGCGTGGCGTAGTCAATGCCGAGGACTTTGCCGCCGCCCCAATCCAGCGCCGTGAGGCTCTTGAGGAGGTCGTTCATCTCCGTCACGCGGAACGACAGTTCGACTTCCTCGCCGCTCACCGGCGCGCGCCGCTCGAAAAAGCCGACGCCGTGCTTGTACAGGGTCATGTGTGTAATTGGTAAATGAGTCATAGGGAACTCCTTCAAAAGTAAATTCTTGTTTCACGCGAAGGCGCAAAGACGCAAAGATATTAAACCACGAATTTCCACGAATCTTCACGAATCTACACTAATCCGATCTAGAATTCGTGAAGATTCGTGGTGAAAATTAGCGGCGTTTCTCGCGGCGGCGGCGGGGACGCAACAGCAGCAGCACCGGCCAGATCCACGCGAGGTCCACGGTCAGCGGCATGGGGGTGGGGGCGGCGGTGGGATCGAAGCGGAAGATGTGCAGAGAGTCTTTCTTCGCCGCCACATCCTCTTGGTTGGTGGTGTCAATGCCTTTGGCGTCGAAGTACCATTTGACCGTCACCGGGTCGCGCTGCCAGAAGCCGGCGATCACGGCCATGATCTCGTCGGTGTCGGTGACGCGGGTGGCTTTCATGCGCTCCGGGCCTTTCCAGGTCTGGATCGTCGCGTAGGGATCGGCCATCAGGTTTTTGTACCACTGCGCCTTTGGGCCGTAGGCGCACACCACGTAGAGTTTTTCGCCGTCGCGGTAATACTCCGTCATGAAGTGGCGCGCTTCGCCGCTCTTGCGCCCCTTCGTCGTGATCACCACAAAGATATGGCCGAGCAACGGCCCCAACCCCATCCGCCACAGCACCAGCGGCGCCTTGAACGCCAGCTTGCGCCAGCGATTGTCCGAAGGGGTCATAAAATCACGTCCGAATTTCTCAAAGAATGTCATGATTTGCCTCCTTTGTAAGTTGCGAGTTAGGAGTTGCGAGTTAGGAGTGAGGAGTTGCGATTCAGCGGATCAGCGAACCCAGAACCCATAACTCACAACCCATAACCCATTCCTTTTATCGTATCACCACCGGCTGAAAAAACCGTTCCTGGAACTCAGTCAGCGCCAGGATTTGGTCGTCGGTGTAGGTCTTGCCGTCGGGGACGAGCACCAGCTTGTCGTCGTCATCGTCCAGGCGGCGGATCATGGCGATGCAGCGGCCGGTAAACGTCGTCAGCGGCTCAAACACGCCCAGCACGTAAGCGTCCAGGTCGTCGCCGTCGGGCGCGGGGGTGTTCGGCACGAAGCCGTAGTTGATAGGGTAGATGAAGCTGTGTTGGGGATGGCGGGAACCGAGGGGACGATCAATTTCGACGGACACTAAATCTCCCAGATAGGCGCTCGCATACCGAGTTTCGTCGTTCATAGGGCTTTCCCTTCTTTAGCAATATTCAACCCGATGGGGAAATGTTGTTTGCTTTGCCATTCTTTCTCGTCACATACAATGCTGCCAATGAGAGCGGAGTATTTGTCCAACATTTCTACGCTTGCATCCAATACCACTTCCTGGACATCTTGACTTCTCTTGTCCACCACAATGAGCACGTCATAATCCGAAGTTTCGGTAAAGTCGCCTCTGGCGCGCGAACCGAACAGGATCATCTGCTTGAGGTGTGTCTTGAGTCTTTGCCGTATCAATTGCGTGAATTGCACTACAACTTCGTCCATCGTGATCTATTCCCATTTATTATCTTGCCTATGAGCGTCTTTTTTTACGCAACCCTTGCCACAATCCAAGGACTCCAATCACACCAACGATGATTATGCCAGGATGCGCACTGGCCCACAACCCCGCCCGCAGCGCGCGGCGGAAGCGCTCCGCGCCCCGGAAGGCGGCCCAGGGGATCGCCGGTGGCTGTGTCCACTCGAAGTTGCGCAGGCGGGCGAGGAAGCCCTGCCGCACTGCGCCTTCCAGGCTGAAGACGTGGATGGCGTCGCACCAGCGCCGCGCCAGCAACAGGTCGCGCGTGAATTCGTCCCACGTCAGCGGCGCGATCTGATCCACGCCGCCCACCGTCACGCCGCCGCCGAGGCTGCCGATGCCGATGGATGCGGCCTCCGGCCCGTAGCTCCACAGCACGCCCGCGCCGTTGGGGCGCAGGAAGCTGGTGTAGAGCATCTGCACTTCGCGGTCCACGTCCAGGCTGACCAGCCCGAAAAGCCGCTGCAAGGCCACGCTCTTGACCCGGCGTTCATCCACCATCAAAGGGATTTCGTAGCTGTCCACCCGGTAGCCGTCAGCGCGGATGCGGGCGACGAGCCGCCGGTAGAACAACAACCCGCGCAGGAAGCGCCCGCTATCCAACGCGCGCCGCACGAGGTCGAGCAGCACGCGCCCCTCCCCGGCAAACGCCCGGCGCATCGCGCGCATATCCGGCTCGATGTCCAGCCCGACGCCATCCCATTGCAAGCTGTGCGCCGCCGTCCACGCCAGAAAATCATCGTAGAACGCCAACGCCTGCGGCGCGTTGTCCAGGTTGAACCAGTAGCCCTGTTCCTCCGGCAGCAGCAGCCATGCGATGACCGGAATCCCGGCTTCGTTCAGGCGGCGGACGACGGCGGCGCGCTCCGCGCTCAAGTCGCGCAGGCCCAGGCTGACGCCGGCATGGATCGCCTGCAAGTCGGCGATGACTTGGGGATCGGCAAACAGGGCCGTCAGGGCAGGGGTATCCAGTTCACAGAAGAAAGTCAAAGCAGGCTGAGTCATTTTTTTTCACCTCACGCGAACGCAAAAGGAGACAACACTCATGCACTTCCATGACTATTCTACTTTCAATTGGCTGAGTCGGCAAGAAATGTAAGGGGCAAAAGATTATTGGGACGCAGATTCACGCAGATTCACGCAGGTTATTTAAAAATCAGCGTTCATCCGCGTGTATCTGCGTCCAATATTTTCTGGCCGGTCACTCAATCACCGGCACCGGCGCTGTCCCCACAATCTCGCTCACGACTTGCGCCGGGGTGCGGCCTCGCAGGCGGATTTGCGGGCTGATGTGGACACGGTGCGTCAACACGGGCGGGCAGAGCGCCTGCACGTCGCCCGGCGTGACGAAGTCGCGCCCGCGCAGCGCGGCCAGCGCCTGCGCCGCCTTGTACAGCGCGAGCGACCCGCGCGGCGATACGCCCAGCGTCACCGCCGGATGCTCGCGGGTGGTGCGCACGACTTGCAGGATGTACCGCCGCACGTCGGCGTTGACGTGGATTTCGCGGACGTGCGCTTGCAGCGCCAGCACGTCCGCCGCCGTCGCCACCGGCTGCAAGACTTCCAGCGGGTCGTCGCGCTGGTAGGCGAGGAGGATTTGTTCTTCTTCGGCCTCGGTGGGATAACCCAGCCGCACCTGCATCAGGAAGCGATCCATCTGCGCTTCCGGCAGCGAGAAGGTGCCTTCCAGTTCGATGGGGTTCTGCGTGGCGATCACCAGGAATGGGCGCGGCAGCCGGTGGGTGACGCCATCCAGCGTCACCTGCCGCTCCTGCATCGCTTCCAGCAAGCTGGATTGCGTGCGCGGCGTCGCCCGGTTGATTTCGTCGGCCAGCACGATCGGGTGCAGCACCGGGCCAGGGCGGAACTCGAAGTCCTGCGTCTTCTGGTTGTAGATATTCATGCCGGTAACGTCGCTTGGCAGCAGGTCTGGCGTACACTGGATGCGCGAAAAGTCGCAGTCCAGGCTCCGGGCCAGCGCCTTCGCCAGCGTCGTCTTGCCGACGCCGGGCACGTCCTCCAACAGCACGTGCCCTTCCACCAGCAGCGCGGCCAGCAGCAGCTCCACCACGTCCGTTTTGCCGATGACGACGCGGGCGATATTGTCACGAATCCGTTGCGAAAACTCAGTGAAGTTCATTGGTTCCCTCCATAAGGATCAGCGGATCAGCGGATCAGCGAAAAAGCGAATGAGCGAAAAAGCGGGAAAGCGAGTGAGCGAATCCAAAATCTAAAATCAAAAATCCAAAATCTGGCGGTAGTCGGCCTGTAACTCGCGCAATTCCTGCGCCGTGATGGGCTGGTCGCCGTAGTGGACGCGCATGTAGGCGTCGGTAAGGCGGCCCAGGGCGGCGGCGCGGTCGGCGTCGTCTTTGCCGAAGACGGCGACGAGGGTGGGGAGGTAGGTGTCGGGCGGGGTGGCGGGGCGGCGCGGATGACCTTCGCGCGCGGCGAGGCGGCACAGGTTGGCGTAGAGGTTCTGCACGGAGATGGCCGCCAGCAGTTGTCCGCTCACGCCGAACTTTTGCACCAACCCGGCCAGATCGCGCAGGCGATCCAGCCCCCGGCGCAGCCAATCGCCGGCTTCGACGGCCAGCTCGGCGTCCTCCGGCCGCGTGGCGCGGAGCCGCCGGCGGCGCAACCGGCGGGCGATCAGCAGGAAGACCAGCCCCAGCCCCACCAGCAGCAGGATCAGCGGCAGTGCGCGGATGACGGCCAGCGCCCACTCCGGCAGGAGGATGTCCCGCACCGGGTCTTTCTCGAACTGTTTCAGCAGGTCCTCTATGGCTTGTTGTTGGGCGGCGCTGTCGGCGGGATTGGCCGCTTTGATGCCCAAGAGTTGACCCAGCCAGCGGCCGACTCTTGCCGCCAGCACCATCGCCAGCACCAGGGCCATCTGCATGGCGATAATGAAGGCGTCCGCTACCAGGGGAACCCATCCCAGCAGAATGTAGATTGGGCCGAGAAGGGCTGTCGCCGCCAGCCACGCGCCGCCGCCAAAGAGAGCGATCATCCCGCCGAGTTGCGCCAGCCATCCCAGGGGCAACGCGCGCCCGGCGGCGGCGGAACGCGCGCTGACTTCCATCAGGCGCGTCAATGTCAGGGCGAGCATCCCCAGCGCGAAGTAGCCCACGACGAATGGGATCGCCGCGTCTGGTGGGCGCGTCCAACCCCACGCACTGGCGGTTGCTAGCAGGAGCAGGAATCTGAACCACAGTCCATTTTGTACGTTGAGCGAGGTCAGATTGCGTTGATTCGCCCAACCCGCATACAACCACCAGCCCACGTTGGTCAACAGGAGCAGGGTTTCCGGGTGCAAGCCACTGTCTGAAAATCGCGCCAGGCGGTTCAGGATGAGCGTTATCCAGCGCCCGTCAGTCCAGGGGATGGCGGCGTAGACGCTGTCGTGGATGATGACGAGGGTGCTGATGGCCAGCACGCCCAGGACGACGCCGACGTAGACCCGCGAAACGGCGGTTGGGGGCGCGGTCCGCGTGGGGGCGGGGTCGGGCGGATGAAACCAGGCGTCCGCCAGTTCCAGGACGGCCATCCACAGCAGCGCCCAGACCCACAACGTCAAAAAGAGAGAGGTGGGTGCGATGACCAGGGTAGGCCAGAGCAGCAGGAACAACGGCGTGGCCCATAGCGCGTCCATCCCGGTCAGGGCAATGTGCAGCAGGGTGAGTCGGCGATCAGAGGTGAAGATCATGCCACCTCCACCGGCGCGACGGTATCGTGGAGCAGATGGGGCAGGTGGTAGATTTTGACGCCGGGCAGCAGGTCGGCGGGCGGCGATTCGGCCAGGGTGAAGAGCGCCAGCTTGCGTCCGGCGCGCGCCAGTTGCGACAGCGCGTCCAGCAGTTCGGGGTGGACGACGGCAGTGACGACCAGCAGCGTCGCGCCCCAGGGCAGGCGCGGCGCCTCGCGCAGCAGGTGGGTTTCGATGGCGCGGCTCGGCAGGTCAATGGCGGCCAGCATTTCCAGGATGTGGGTTAGCTGGTTAGGACTGCGCCCCGGCAGTAGGCGCAGCGTTTGGTCGCTGCCGGGCCAATCCGCGTTGGCGATGAGGCCCACCGGCAACCGTTGCTCCGCGCACCACGCCGCCAGGCTCCCGGCGACGCTGATGAGCCGCTCGCACAGGTCGGGCGTCATCCCCTCCCAGTAGCGCTCCTGCGTGGCGACGTTGAGGAAGATGAGGACTTGCGGCTCTTCGCTCGGCTCGTAGACGCGGCTCAACCACTGTTGGTGGCGGGCCGTGGCCTTCCAGTGGATGCGGCGCAGGCCGTCGCCGGGCTGCCATTCTCGAATCCCGGCGAAGCGCAGCGGGTCCTCAAAGAGGCGCTCCCGCGAGCCCCATTCGCCAAACGGATTTTTGGCCGGCAGGCGCAAGTCGGCGGCGGAGTAGAGGTGGGGGTAGATGATCAATACTTGCTCGTTGCGCAGGGTCGCGGTGCGCTCGAACAGCCCGGCGCCGTCGCCTGTGGTGACTTTGGCCGGCCCGAAGAAATGGTAGCCGCGCCGGAGACATTGCACGCGGTACTGCCGGGTCAGCCGTTGAAACACGCCCGGCGTCCAGGCTGTGTAAAATTCGCCCCGGTGGGTGAGGCGATTGAACACGACTTCCTCGCCTTCCACCGGCAATTCCAAGGGGAAGCTATCCGTGATTTCCAGGGTGGGCAGAGGCAGGAGCTTCTGGTTGTGAACTTCTAAGGTAAGCGTGACCGTTTCGCCGAGGAAGGCGCGCGTCTCGCTCAGATGGCGGCGGTAGTGCAGGCCGCGCAGACTCAGGCGATCCCACAGCCAGCCGCCGCCCGCAAACGTCAGGACGACGAGGCCGGCGGCCAGCAGGACATCGGCGCGGAACAGCATCCCGATCAGCGCCAGCGCCAGCCCGGCGCGCAGCCAGAAGCGGCCTACCTTGTCCACACATTTGAGGTCGGAGTAGGGGGACGCCCGCAGCGCGCGCAGCCGTTGGACAAGGCCCTGCGTTTCCCGGTCGGCGTGCAGCGGCGTGTAGCGCAGTTGGGTTTCGACGGTCGCTACGGAGGAGGCCAGCCCGTACCAGGAATCGCTAGGCAGGCGCGGCATCGGCAAGCTCGATTTTCACAAAAAGTGCTTGAAACATTGAATGGCATTATAATCGGTGATTGGGAATTGGAAATTAAGGGATTTGGAAATGAGTAATGAGTAACGAGTTATGAGTTTCCAGTACTCATTTCTCATTTCGCATTACTTATTTCTCTGGGAGGTAAGATGCGTAAGTATCGCGTATTTGGAGTTTTAGGGTGTGTCGGCATCATGGTGTGGCTGATGTTCTTCTTGGGGACGCTCGTTGCGGCGCAGACGCCCGCGCCGGAGTATCCGGGGTTTCGGGTGCAGGGGCGTTTTCTCTACGACCGCTTCGGCAACAAGGTCGTGCTGGTCGGCGTGAACAAGATGATCATCTATACCGACCGCGATGGTCTGCCCTCGTACCCCGAAATCGCGCAGACTGGCGCGAATGTGGTGCGCATCGTCTGGGGGACGGAAGGCCCGGCGGACGAGTTGGACGTCGCCATCGGCAACGCCGTCAGCTACGGGCTGATTCCGATGGTGGACTGCCACGACTCCACCGGTCAATGGAGCGAACTGCCAACGTGTGTGGATTACTGGGTGCGGCCCGACGTGTTGGCGGTCATCCATAAGCACGAGCCGTACCTGCTCGTCAACATCGCCAACGAGGCCGGCAGCGGCTCTGTGCCGGACGACGAGTACCGCGCCGCTTACGAGCTGGCGATCTGGCGGATGCGAGCGGCCGGCATCCACGTCCCGCTGATCCTCGATGGGACCAACTACGGGCAGAACATCAACGTCTTCCAGGCCAACGGGCCGTATCTCATCCAGGCCGATCCCGACCACAACCTGATGTTCTCCATCCACATGTGGTGGCCGAGCGCGTGGCGCGGTGCGGGTGTGACGCAGCAGGTCATTGACGAGATCGCCGAGTCGGTGGCGATGGACTTGCCGCTGATCATCGGCGAATTTGCGCACAAAGGCCCCGGCTGTTCCTGCTGCATCCCCTACCAGACCATCATCGAGCAGGCGCATTTGAACGAGGTCGGCTACCTGCCCTGGTCGTGGGGGCCGGGCAACAGCGATTGCGCCGAGATGGACATGACCGAGGACGGCACCTTCGCCACGCTGCACGGTTGGGGACTCGAAGTCGCCATCACCAGCCCGCACAGCATCCAGGCCATCGCCGTGCGCCCCGACTGGTTGGCGGCGATGACGCCCGCGCCGACGCCCACGCCCGCCCCCACGCCGACGCCGCTGCCCGCGACCGCCGGTTTGATTTCCGGTGGACAGTCTGTCGAAGTCTCCTCGACGGAGAACGACACCTATGCGGGCGCCAACGCGGTGGACGGGCGGCTCAACACGCGGTGGTCATCCAGTTACAACGACAACCAGTTCATCACGATTGACCTGGGCGAAGCCCGCGACATCGCCCGCGTGTATCTGCAATGGGAAGCTGCCTACGGCAAGGCGTACAAGGTGCAGGTGTCGGACGATAACGCCACCTGGACGGACATCGCCGAAGAGACCAACGGCAACGGCGGGGTGGATGACTTTCTGGTGAGTGCGCGCGGGCGCTACGTGCGGCTGGAGTGCCTCACGCGCGCCACGGAGTGGGGCTTCTCGCTGTGGGAATTCTGGGTCTTCGATAGCCCGGACGTCCCGCTGCCCACGCCGGACGCGACGGGCGACATCAGCGCGCCGGTGGACAACCGCGCGGACGTCTTCATCCGTGAGATCGGCTGGACGACGGACAAACCCCGACAGGACGGCGTGACGTTCACCGCCGTCCTCGCCAACGAGGGCAACGCGGCCATTCTCGACGACTTCCGGGTGGCTTTCCGCATCGGCGGCGAGATCGTGAGTTGGGCAGACGTGACCGATCCGCTCCTGCCCCGCGCAATCATCACCATGACGGCCAACGGCGGCCCCGACGGCGACGGCGTGTGGAGTCCAACCGCAACCGATCCCTTCGTCGTGCTGGCCTGGGTGGACGAGGCCGGGACGCTCGATGAGCTTGACGCCCACAACAACATGCTCACGCGCAGCGGCAAGGTGCAGCCGCCGGCCACGGCGACGCCGATCCCGCCGACCCCGACGCCGACGGCCACGCCACAGCCCACCGCCCCGGCGGCCACGGCGACGCCTGCGCCCCTGGAGACTCCAGCCGCAGCGTCAGGCGCCAGGATAAGCTGGCTGGTAGGCATCGTTACGGCGGTGGTTGTGTTCATCGTCGTGGTGGTTGTGCGGCTGCGCCGGCGGAGCAACTGACATCCATGGGTTTGTAGCAGGCGGTTCATCGGGTCTTCCGTGTTCGTATCACAAAGTCTGCGCCGCCATAGTCACCTGCGAATGATGAACTTTAAGAAAATAATCCGGTCATGTAGTCGCGGTATCCTTACCGCGTTCTTGCGTCCTGTACGCAGAAGCGCGCTAGGGATAGCGCGACTACATAGGCGTATCATGTTACCGAATTTGTTTTTTAATTTTCATCAACCATCGGCGCGCGGGTGGCGCATACTTTATGACCGTAAGGCAGTTCCAGGATTTAAATCATCCCAAAATCTGATACACTCTCTCCCACACAAGAAGGAGGGAAGCTATGGAACTTAGCACGGAACTCAAGCAACTGTTCATTCGGACGGGGATGGCGTTGACCGG
>DAOUGD010000240.1:0-41507 GCA_034429475.1 Anaerolineae bacterium | reverse complement strand
GGGATTGGGCCGCCCCAATCCCCACTCCCTAATCCCTAGTCCCCATTCTCGGTTTTCCAGGAGGATTCCATGCAAAAACACGTCAAATGGTTACGAATCAGCTATTGGGCCGGCGCAGTGATTGATTTGCTGGCCGCGCTGCAAATGCTCGCGCCGCAACTGATGGCGCTCACGTCGCGCTGGGAGAACTTCCAACCCGGCGCGGATTACCGCTTTGCGATGGGCATGGGCGCGCCGTTGATGCTCGGCTGGACGGCGCTGCTGCTCTGGGCCGACCGCGACCCGGTAGCGCGCAAGGGCATCCTGCCCATCACCGTCTTTCCCGTGATTGTGGGCAGCGCGATCAACTATGGCTGGGCCGTGCGGGCGGGGTTGCTTACGGTAGGCGTCGTCCTACCCCTCTGGCTCTCGCAAACTATCCTGACCGGCCTGTTCCTGACCAGTTACGCGCTCAACACGCCGTTGAAGGATCGCCCGCTGGCGGTGATGCTCCGCAGCCTGGCCCTGCTGCTGAGCCGGCGCGCGCACTTCCCGGCGGCGCACCTGGGCGACAAACTGACGCGGGAAGACGGGCAGGCGTTCCGCGTCTTCCGTGAAGTCATCGTCGCGCCGCGCAAGGGCGGGCTGGAGTCTCCCGCAGCCATCTTCCGCGTGTGGTTCTACGCCGCCGGGCCGACCAGACTAACGCGGCCCTATTCCTGGCTCACCACCCTGCTCTTCTTTGGGATGGCGGGATTCCGGCACAAGGTGTGGTTGGAAGATACCGCCACAGGGGAGTTCGGCGGCATCTACGAATGGGAGACCCTGGCCGACGCAGAGGCCTACGCCGACTCGTTTGCGATGCGGCTGTCAAAGCTGCGCGCCATACCGGGGAAGTTCTCGTTGGAAGTGTTCCCATCCACCGACCCACGGGCGGCAATGTCGGCGGCGTACAACCTGAGTCATACCGCACTTCCTCAACAACTACCGCAAGTGGACGATCCGGCGGCGCCGGACCACGCCCCTGAACCTTCGGGCGGCTATCCTGTCGCCATGATCCGGCCCACTATGGAGGACATCCCGCACGTCCCCTTCCCGGCCGGCTTCCACATTCGTCCCCTGCGCCCGGACGAAGGCGGGCTGTGGCGCGACATCCAGCGCGACGCCGAGCCGTATTTCCCGATTGCCGACGACCTGTTTGAGAGCCAGTTCGGCTACGACCCGCAGGCGATCCCGCAGCGCTGCTACTGCGTGGTGGACGAGCGCGGCGTGGCCGTCGGCACAATCAGCGCGTGGTACAACCGGGACTTCAAGGGCGGCGAGTGGGGGCAGCTTCACTGGGTGGCGCTGCGCCGCGCGTATCAGGGCAAGGGGCTGGCCCGGCCGATGCTCTCCCACGCGCTGACGCAGATGGCGCAATGGCACGAGCGCGCCTTCCTGGGGACGTCCACCCAACGGCTGCCCGCCATCAAACTCTACCTGGACTTCGGCTTCGTTCCCGACCTGGACGATGCCGGCGCGGCGGAGGCATGGCGCACGGTGGCGGAGCAGTTGAAACATCCGGCGCTGGCGGGTTTGGGGTTATAATGGAAGTATAAAGTAACTTTGGGAGGGGGCGTCGAGATGAGCACTGAAACGATTACCTTACAGTTACCCATACGGCTTTATGCGGATTTGACCGCACTGGCCGCCGAAGAACATACCGACGTGGTGGGAATTATCACCCGCCTGCTCCAACTGGCCGACAGAAACACCGTTGAATCTCAGCAACCCGATCCTGTCTTTGCGCTCATCGGCGCTTACCGGAGTACACAACCCTTGATTGACAACATCCCGGTGAGCGAAGACCCGGACTTATACCTCGCGCAGTCTGCATCCGGTGAACCGGTGGGGGAAAGCCATGCCTGGGAAATCGCGCCGGCGCGCTACAAAAAAGGGCCAAATGGTCTTCCTGTGCGAGTTGGAATAATGGCTGAGGGGAAGCCATGACCTCTTCACTGTTGATAGATTCGGGGGCGTTGTTGGCAATGGTGGATGCCGGGGATAAGTATCATAGGACAGCAGCGGCATTTGCACAACGGAACTCAACTACGAAGTTTTATCTGCCTGAGATCGTATTTATTGAGACGATGGTGTTGGTCAAGGCGCGGTTAGGCGCACAGGCCGCAGTAGAACTCGGCGCGCGACTGACAGATAGCGTCCAATTTGTCGTGCTCCCCTGGACACGCGAAGAACGCCAGGCCACATGGCAAATTTTTAGCCGTTACACGGACAAGAACTGGAGCTACGTGGACTGTTCGCTTCTGGCGGCGGCGCGTCGTTTGCGGATACCTGAAATTTTTACGTTTGACCAATATTTCGATCAGATGCCTGATGTGAAGCGTATGCCAGGATAGTCTGGGGTTATAAAGGGAACATGCTTTGCGCCATTCCCCTAACCATCCTGATAGGCGTTGGCCTATCCTGGCAACGCATCAAACGTTCCAGCCAAGCGCCGGAGGTCGTCACGCGGGCACAGTGGGTGTGCGGATTGCTGCCCTTTGGTGTACTGCTCGCCGGATTGCCGTTCATCTTGTGGGCATGGGGAACCATCACGTTTTATGAGGTGGCGCTAGGATTGGCTATCGTCATCGTTTTAAGTGTGTTGGGGATAGGCCTCGCAGCGATTAAGAAAGTTGCCATCCTCCTAAGAATGACTACCTCGCGGGAAAACTAAATGTAGGACGATTTTAACGAATAAACCCTCCGTTGAATCCGTTAAATCCGTTGAGGAAAAGACGGGGAGGAACGGCAATGAAGAAACGTATTTCCTGTGTGGTGAAGGGCATCGGCGGCGTTTTGCTGTTGTGCGTGGGCTTGAGCCTCGTCTCTGCCCTGAGCAATCTTACCCTGCCCAAAGGCCCGGAACGGTTGGATCGCCTGGATCCACTGGACAAAGCCCGCCTTGCGGAAAGCCTCCACCTCAAGCAGACGTTGGGGGAGGCTGTGTGGCCCGGCTGGGAACAGGCGGACATTCCCATTCTGCTGTGGAATCACGACTCCAGCTTTTTGACCGGTCTCAACGCCGCGCCGGACGGTTGGGGCGTCGTGCCTGACGACGACTTTGACGGAAGCCCTTATTATCGCCAGGCAACCTCCAATCCGCAGAACTTCGCCGTGCGGGAAGGCGACCGCTGGATTGCCAGCATGGCGACGAAGTGGGAAACCGATGCGTTTATGATGGACGTCTTCCGGGACTTGCTGCCGCCCGTCCTCGAACAGATTTTCCCCTACCGCAGCCTCATTTTGCCGAGCGAGGTGCAGATGACTGGCGTGCTGCACGAAACCTTCCACGTCTACCAGGCGCTCAGCGCGCCCGACCGCCTGGAGGCCGCCGAAACCGCGCACCGCCTGGGCGACCGCTATTGGGAGGCTGACGCCGCGATGCGCGCGGACTGGCAGAAAGAAATCGCTCTGTTGAAGAAAGCCGTGCAGGCAGACTCCGACGCCGAGGCGCGGGAGTTGGCCCGGCAATTCCTCGATCAACGCCAACAGCGCCGCGACGCGCACTCACTGACGCCCGATCTGGTGGATTACGAGCGCTGGCTGGAATGGGAAGAGGGTCTCGCCAAATACGTCGAAATGGAAAGCTGGCGGCGGGCGTCGCTCGCGTCCGATTACGAGCCGCTGGCCAGGATGGCCGCCGACGCCGACTTCAAGGGGTACGCCACGTTTCGGCAGCGCTTCTCCCAGGAGATGAGCCAGATGCAGCGCCAGGCGACGCAAGAAGGCGAGCCACGCTTCTACTACACCGGCATGGCGCAGGCGATGCTGCTCGACCGGCTGGCGCCGGGTTGGAAAACGCAGGTCTTCGCCGAAGGTGTCTGGCTGGAAGACTTGTTGTCCTCGAATTAAGAATCATAAATCAAGAATCAGGGGACGTCCCCTGATTCTTGATTTTTCGATTTATGGTTGGTTCTTGATTCCCCGATTCACACAGCTGGATTCAACAGCGCATCCGCCGCCAGCACGCAGAAGATGTAATTGGCCGCGCCGGGCATCACGTACTCCGTCTGCTGCCAGAGGAACGGCCACGGGGCTTTGAGTTCCGGGAAGTCCGGGCGGATGAGCGAGACGCCGGAAACCATCCCGCCGGGGATGGACGACCACTCGCCGCGATTGACGCCGTAGGCCGCCGTGACGGACTCTGCCCCCACCCCTGACGTGAGCGAGAGGTTCGACGCCGGGTGACAACCCAGCACGTAGTTCACCACGCGCAGGATGACCTCCCGATCCACCAGATCGGGGAAGACCCGCCAGACCTGGTATAGCTCCACCGCGTATTGCTGAATCTTCCAGCCCTCGCCCCAGACGTGCGGCTGCCACTGGACGCCGAACGGGTTGGACGCCAGCGCCGCCGCGAATTCCGCCTGACTTGCCTCCAGCGCCGCGCGGAACCGCGCCGTGAAGTCCGCGTCGTTCACCACGGGCACGGCGCGGGCGATGGCGCCGCCCACAAAGCGCACCGTCCACTCAAAGGTGGGCTGCAACGCCAGCAGCCGCTCGCGGAAGCGCGCCTCGCCGGTGGTGAGCAGCAGTTCCACCGCCGCCACCGCTTCCTGCGCCTCCACGCCGCGCGGGACGTAGGCCGCCGGCTGTGCGACCGGCGCGTGGGCCTGCTCGTAGTCCCACACCCGAAGCGCGGTCTGCAAGCACTCGTCGGCCAGCGCGTCCTCGTAGCCGCGCAGCACCCGGCTCGATGCCGCCAGCGCCGCCGCGACCATGTATTCCAGCGCGCTGTCGTGATTGGTGAAGGCCCAGCGGTCGTCGTTCCGACTCACGTAGATGTGACCCTCCGCATCGCAGCGGATCTGGCCGGGCGCGAGTGCGGGGTCGTAGATGCGGTTGTCCGTCATCGTCGCCGCGTCGCCCATGTGCGCGTACTGCGCCAGCGTCGCCTCGATGATGCCGTGGAAGCTGTGCGGGTGGTCGGTATGCGCCGTAGCGTGATAGCCGGAAAGCAGGCTCAACACGCCGTGCGCCACCTGCTCCACAATGTCGGGGACGCCGTCGGGCACGTGGAGCACCGCCAGCCGCTCCGCCTGCACCACCGTCGTCCGGTCGGTGTCCACGCCGAAAAGCTCGCGGATCAGGCACAGGGCGTGCGTCGTCCGCGCCTGCGAACCGGCGGCCAGGTCGTAGTCGCCGGCGTCGTGCCAGCCGCCCACGTCCAGGTGCGGGATGTGCTCGCCGGGCGCGTAGGGCGTGTCAGTCGCGTCGTACTGGCGATACCCGTCAAAGTGGACGTGCGGCGCGGGGGCTTGCAGGGCGTCGTCGAGGTGACACGCGCCGTGCCAGACGCGCGTCTTGTCGCGCACCTCCATGTGGCACATCTGCACCGGGAAGTAGGTCTCCAACGTGGGCTGCCAAACGTTATGCCGATAGACCTCCGGGTGGATGGCGAAGGGCGGCGACGATTGGTCGCCGTAGCGCACCACGTACAGTCCCGGCTCGCGCACGGCGGTGAAGTCGAAGATCGCGTACTCGTAGCACAGCCAGCGGCCCCACCGCACGGGCGTGTCCGCCAGCGCCGTCGTGAAGCCGTCCGCGTCCAGCCGCTTGAGAACGGCAGTGTCGAGCGTCGTCGTGCGCGCGTCCAACTCCAGAATCGCCTGCTTCACCTGATCGGGGTGATAGCCCACCTGCGAGACGGCAATGACGGGAGGGCGCTGCCAGCCGGGGAGGCTGTGCGGCGTGATGCGCCAGCGGATCGCGTCGGTGGTCGCGCCCACGCGGGCCAGCTCCCGCACGACGAACCAGCCGTTGGACTCCATGTCGCGCCCATCGTAGAGGCGCAGTTCGCCGCTCTCCGAGGCAACAACAAGGCGGCGCAGCGGGTCTTCCGGCGCGACGGTCAGCGTGGGGCCGGTCGCCAACACGTCGAGGTGCCCGTTTTCCTCCCCGCTGCCGCGGATCGCGCCGTTGGCCTGCCGGGGGAAGACGTGCGCCGCCGTCCCCAGGTGGAACGTCTTGCCGAACAGCGCGCCAGGGTACAGCTCCAGGTTGAAGCCGAGCTTGCCTTCCCATTCTGCCGGGAGCGGCGCGGCGAGGGTCACGGCCACGCACAAACTCTCGCCCTCCGGCCAGACGCGCACGGTATAGGCGATGCCGGCGGACTCGAACTCCGCCGGCACGCGGACGCCGTCGCCCGCTACCTGCCGCTCGCCCACTTTGGGCAGGGGGTGCCACTGGCCGGGCGTCGGTTCCAGACGCACGTCGCCGCAGGCCGCCACCCGCTCGCCGTGCTGGATGAGCGTCAGCCCGCCCTGCTTGCCTTCGGGGTAGAAGTCGTGAAAGACCATCGCGGCCAGGCCGGGCGCTTCAAAGACCTGTTGATCGTTTAATGTCCAAAATTGTGTCGTCATGTTTCCTCCATCAATAGTCTGGTAGTCCTCAGTCGGATAGTCGGATAGTCGAAAACTCACAGCATCTTGAGATTCGATACGCGATACTGGCTGCGCGATACTCGATGCTGGTTGCTCGATACTCGATTCTGGATTCTGGATTCTGGATTCTGGATTCTCTTCTTCCTGCCTCTTGCCTCTTGCTTCCTGCCTTCCGCCCCTTTTGAACGGCTTCAGCAGGAAAAAGAACATCAGCGCGCCCGTCGCCCGCAGGATGCCGGAAAGTCCGAAGGCCCAATGGAAGCCCAGGCGCTCAATGATAAAGCCGCCGATCAACGGGGCGACGACGCTGACCATGTTGACCAGGGTGGTGTAGCCCGCGGCGGCTTGCGTGCGCTGCTCCGCCTCCGGCAGTTCGAGCAGCAGGTTGAAACTGGCGATGTTGAAAGCGGCCCAAAAGAAGCCCGATGGCACCGAAATCCAGGCGGCCTGCCAGGGGCGGCGGACGAAAATCCAGATCACCGGCAAAATTGGGATGATAAACGCATTCAAGCCCATCACCCAACGCGAGCCGCGCCGGTCAATGACGCGGCCCCACAGCCGCTGGCCCACAATGCCGGTTAGCGCGCTGATCGTCGTGAGCATCCCGATGACCGACGGCGGCGTCTCCAACACATCCACCTGGTACACGCTGAAGTACGGCGCGGCGACCTGCACGCCCAACGTCCAGACCATCATCCCCACCATGAAGTAGACGAAGGTCTTGCTGGCGCGGAGTGTGTCGCGGAACGCGGCGAGGGGATGCGCGGCGCGGGAGCGCGCGGCGGGCGCGGCCAGCGGCGGCTCCGGGATGCGCGAGTAGGCATACGAAGACGTCAGCCCGATGACGAAGGCCAGCGTCAGGCTCGCCTGGTAGCCCTGCGGCGAACCGATACGCCCAATCAGCCACCCCGCCAGCGGCACGACCAGCATCGAAGCGACGGCCATGCTCACGTTGCGCGCCGAGAAGTAGCGGCCCCTGTGCTCCATGGGCACCACGTCGCCCGTCATCGAGACCCATGCCGGATGGATGAGGTTGTTCAGCCCGGCGCGCAGCGCAAAGAACACGAGCAACAGCGTGACGACCGCCGGCCCCCCGAAGAAGAAGGGCAGCAGCGCGGCGAGCAAAATCAGCGCGCGAGACAGCATCGAAACGCCCACGATCAACGGGCGGCGACGGCCCACCTTCTGCACCAGCGCCGCGCCGGGCAACGGGGCCAGCATCCCCATGAAGCTGGACGCCGACGAGAGCATGCCGATGTGGGTGCTGGTCGCGCCCAGGGCCAGCGCGTAGAGGGTCGTGTATGTGTCTACAAAGGCCCCGGAGATAGTCGCCAGCAGGCCGTCCCACCAGAACATGCGGAGTCCCTGATGGTGTTGGGGATGAACGCCGCGCGTGGCGAAAATATCCAGCCGGCGCAGCCGCTGTGTCAGGTCTTGTCTGAAAACGGCCAGATGATGTTTGGATGCCATACAGCCTCATGGGAGTCAATTTACCCTCACTATACAGCAAACTGCCTGGGAAGCCAATGCTTCTCAGGCAGTTCGTGCAGCCCATCAAGGAGGAAGGAAGGTTACCCTTTGATGGCCCCCGCTAAGGTGGAAATGAAGTACCGTTGGCTGTACGCATAGAGCGCCAACGGCACCAACGCCGTGACAATCGCCGCGGTGCGAACAACCGGCAGAGCAAACACGTCGGCGACTTGCTGCTGGTTCAAATTCGCGATGGCCGGCATGATCAGACGTTTGTTCACATCCGTGATGAGGATTTGCGGCCACAACAGCGCGTTCCAATTGCCGCGCAGGGAGAGGGTCGCAATGACGCCAATCCCGGCTTTGGCGTTCGGCAGCACGATCTTGTAAAACAACTCGAACTCATTGGCGCCGTCCATCCGCGCCGCCTCCAGCATTTCGGTGGGGATGTTGAGCATAAACTGGCGCATCAAAAAGATGCCAAAGGCGCCGCCGCCCACGCCGGGCAGGATTAGCCCCCAATAGTTATCAATCAACTTAAGGTCGCGCATCACGATGAACTGCGGCACCAACATCGTGGCGGTGGGCAGCAGCATCACCCCGATGATGAGGGAGAACAAGAGGTCGCGCCCTGGGAAGCGCAGTTTGGCTAAAGCGTAGCCCGACAGGGCGCACGCCAGGGTGCTCAACGCCGTTGTCGCCACAGCAACCCATACCGAGTTCATGATGTATTTTTGAAGTTGGTACTTTTCACCAAACATGAGCTGGTAGAACTGGGTACTAAATTGAGTCGGGATCGGGGTCAGCGGATTGAGGACGGCGTCAACCTTGTTAAAGGTCGAACCCAAGATGCACAAGAAAGGCCAGATGAAGATGAAGGCGAGAATCGCCGCCAGGGTTGTGGACAGAATGGCCTGCAAGCGAAAGAGACCAACCTTTGCGCGAATATCGGGACTCTGTTTGGAGGCTGTATTATATGTAGCCGCTGGCGTTGTCATGCCGCTTCCCCCTTGCCCAGTCTGAATTCATAGAGCCTTAACTGCAAGATGGTAATCACGACCGCGATAAAAAAGACCAGCCAGCCAATGGCCGTCGCATAGCCCATACGAAATTGTCCGAAGGCCATCTCTTGGATGTGGGTCATGAAGAACCAGCCCTTCCCGCGCGCACCCCCATCGGTGCCCAAAAAGACATAGGGCACCTCAAAGTTCATCAGCGATCCCGCCGCCGCCGTGATCGAGATATAGGCAAAGACCGGTTTGAGCAGCGGCAAAACGATATAGCGGGCGCGTTGCCAGGGCGTCGCCCCATCCACAATGGAAGCCTCGATAATTTCATCGCCGATCCCGCTCATCCCCGCGATGAGGAACACTGCGTGATTGCCCAACCATTGCCAAAAGGCGATCAGCAACAAGTTAGGGATGATATATTGCGCAAGGCCGGCCCAGTCAACGCGCTGGCCGCCGAGGCCGACGATGAGCGCATTGGCAAACCCGTGCGTCTTGCTGAAAAACCACGTGCCGATGACGCCCATGGTCACCCCAGGCAAGACAGAAGGAATAAAAAACAAGGTGCGCCACAGGCCCTTTGCCTTGAGTGAACGGGAGGTCAGGAGCAAAGCCAACACAAACGCGCAGGGCAATTGGGTCGCCAGGCTTCCTACGGTGAAGTAGACAAAGTTCTTGAGCGCTATCCCCATGCGGGAGTCATTGGTCAACGCTTCGACAAAATTAGCCAGCCCGACCCACTCCCATTTGCCGGTGTAGCCTAACGACTCCTGGAACCCCATCACGACGGCGCGCAACATTGGGTAGAGCGTGAAAATCGCAAACGTAATGAAAAAAGGCGCAACAAACAAATAGGGCGTCCACTTCGTCTGATCGGAAAAGAACTTTTGAACTGCGGAACGCTTCTTTGGCGCTCCTGAAACCGCTATACTTGCCATCAATGCCTCCTTCGAAAATAGTCCGGTGGTCTTTAGTCCAGTAGTCTGATAGTTATTTTCATCCCACCGCTGGTGAACCGCCGGTTAATGACGAATTCCTCTATAAATAAACCTTATCGTAAACGTCATTCTGAGCGCTTTTTGCGAAGAATCTCTCTCCACGTCGGGGAGACCCTTCAGTCGCCTCGTTCCGCCCAGGGGCCGGCATAACAGAATTTTTGTCCTTGTTAATAGGATGGTCCATCATAGAGAAGTCTTCAAAAATAACGAAAAAAGATATTCAGCCTTTGATGGCCCCGGCCAGGGTGGATACAAAGTGACGTTGGCTGTAGGCATACAAGGCCAGAGGAACCATAGCCGCCACCAGGGAAGCCGTCCGAACCACGTGGATAGCCCAAACTTCGACCATCAAGTTGTTGTGCAGCGCGATTTGGGGCATCAAGAGCTGCCGGGCCGGGTCTGTGATGATAAGCTGGGGCCATAACAGCGCGTTCCAATTGCCGCGCAGGGAAAGGGTCGCAATGACAGCAATCCCGGCTTTGGCATTCGGCAGCACGATCCTGGAGAACAACCCGAACTCATTGGCGCCATCCATCCGCGCGGCTTCCAGCATCTCGGTGGGAATATTGAGCATAAACTGGCGCATCAGAAAGATGCCAAAGGCGCCGCCGCCCACGCCAGGTAGGATCAACCCCCAGTAGCTATCCACCAACTTAAGATCACGCATCACAACGAACTGTGGGACCAACATCGTGGCGGTGGGCAGCAGCATCACCGCAATGATAATGGAGAACAAGAGGCCGCGCCCTGGAAAGCGCAGTTTGGCCAGAGCGTAGCCCGACAGGGCGCACGCCAGGGTGCTGAGCACCGTGGTACTGGCACTCACGACGACCGAATTCAGGATGTAATCCTGGAAGTGATACTTTTCATTAAACATCAACTGATAGAACTGCAAACTGAATTTGGCCGGGATCGGAATCAACGGATTCAGTACTGCATCAATCTGGTTGAAAGTTGCCCCTGCAATACACAAAAAAGGCCACACAAACACGAGGGCCAGGGTGGCGGCTATCACGGTGGTGACAATGGCCCGCAAACGAAAAAGGCCGATTTTGGGACGAGATAGGGGCTGTTTTATAGATAAAGCTGGGGTCGCCATTTGAGTTCTTGCTATCCTTACATAAAATAACCGGGGGAGCAACTCCCCTTCTCCCCCGGTATGAACTCACCAAGTAACGCAAACAGGGGCAAACGTATACCCCGACTTTGTTTAGAATTTGTTCTTCTCAATGTCCGCGATAGCCTGATCGTAGGCCGCGCTGATGCACTCATCGAGGGAGATTTCACCGGCCCATGCCGCGCTAAACTGCGCGCTCCAGGCCGATGTGACCAGGCTCGTCGTCCACTGCTCGGTGTAGCTGGGCAGGCGCCCGGCCGCATCAATGAAGATTTCACCGGCCACTTGCCCGCCCAGGTACTCGGTGGGCTTGTGGAAAATCTCGTCTTCCCAGGCGCTCTTTGCGGGCGGGAGGATCCCGGTATCCAAAAAGCGCTGCGCCAGTTGGCCCTCGCCATTCTCAAAGTACACGTACAGCAGCACGTTGATGGCCTGGTCAGCGATTTTGCACAGCTTCGGCACGGAGGCGCTGGTGCCGCCCCACGAGGTGGTGCGCGGCGAATCGCCCGTCATGCCCGGCAGGCTCGTCATCCGCATAGGCGAATCGGCCAGCCATTCTTTGTCCTCGGCCGTGCCCTGGAAGTGAATGCCGTACAACCAGTCCGGGCAGAACTGCGCCAACACCTGGCCTTCCTTGACCATGGCGACCTGGTTGCCCCAGTCAATCTCTATCTCATAATCATGGAAGCGCATCCAGTCGGCGGCGGCTTCTTTCATTCCGGGGTCCTTCAACATCGGTTCGCCGTTGGCGTCCGTCCACCAGATGCCCTTGTCCATCATCCGGGCTGGCAGGTTGGTGCAGTTCAAGCAGTCCATGATGACAGCGCGCGGGCGGCCATCCGGCATCACCATATTCGTCTGCTTCGCTACTTCCTTAGCGGCGTCCAGGAATTTGTCGTAGGTATCCACGGTCGCCATGTCAATACCGAACTCCTTCCACGCGCGGTCGTGATACAACATCACCACCGGATGCACGTCATGGGGGGCGCCGTAATACTTGCCATCCTTGCTGTAGCGGTCAAACCGGCTCGTCAAGACCTCGTTGGCGTAAGCCCCGGCCTGGAGGGCGGGTTTCAAGTCAATGAAAGGAATGATGCTGTCGTCACCTTTCAAGAACTTAACGACATCGTCCGCGTTTTGCTCGATGATATCGGGGAAGCCACTGCCGGCCATCAGGGTAGCCGGGAACTTCTGGGTCATCGCATCACGGGACATCATCTCATAGCTGAGCTTCAGATTGAACTTCTCTTCGATCTCAGCCTGACGCCAATCGTACTCTGGCTTGTGATTCTCGGCCTGGAACCAAAACAGGAAGGGGGTGGGGTCTTTTTTTGCGGGGGCCGCAGTGGGTTCAGCGCCCTTGGGGCTGCCGTTGCCGGCGCCTCAGTGGGCTTGCCGCCGCAGGCAGCCAACACCATTCCGGCGCCCGCTAAAGCGGCCAACTGCAAAAACTCACGACGATTCAAACGCTTCTTTTCCATGCTTTTCTCCTCCATAAGATATAATAGAAACCTCATTGAAATCAGGGTGGATCAATCTCTTAAAGCACTCAAGTATCAATAACGCCTCCTTTCAATGGGGTAATTCAACGCCGGGATTGTGACTGTTCACAATGAAAATACACCATAGGTTTTGTAAGACGTCAATACCCAATCTGAAAAATTCAGGGAATTCGTGAAATTTTACCCGTCCTTGATTCTAAAAAACTCCTTCCTCTGCACGTTTTTGAGAAAATATGAAAGTGGGTATTGCGTCGGGATATAATTTACAGTATAATGTTAGAGATAAGTTGTGAATGGTCACAAGCCACATGACAAGGAATTCCTATGAACGAAGAACTCGTTAAACGCGCTACCTTACACGATGTCGCCAGTCTGGCCGGGGTGTCCTACCAGACGGTCTCGCGGGTGATCAATCAACACCCCAACGTGGCCCCCCAGACGCGCCAGAAAGTGCTCCAGGCCATCGGCCAACTGGACTACCGCCCCAACCAGGCGGCCAAAATGTTAGCCACCGGGCGCTCGGATATGTTGCAACTGGTGATGTATGACATGACCTACGGCGACCCCTTGCCGCCGATGCTCAATGCGGCTAGAGAACTGGGCTATACCCTGCTCATCACCGAAATCAATCCGCTGGCGCCTAAAGACGAAATCTACAAGGCTTTGCAGGATTTAGCTAACCGCACCATAGCGGGACTCATTATCTTCACGCCTTATCAGTTCTTCTCTTATGAAGAAATGCGCGAGGTCTGCCGCGACATCCCCTTTGTCTTCGTAGACAACGAACCGGGGGTCAAAGTGCCTTCCGTGATTTTCGACCAGCGCCATGGGGTAACGTTGGCTGTGAAACATCTGATCGGCCTGGGACACCGGCATATTGCCGAAATCTTTGGCCCCCCTCTCCATTCGGACGCCCGTCTCCGGCACGAGGCTTTCCTGGCGACCTTAGCCGCCCACGGCCTGGAACCCGGTCCGATTGAACGCGGCGAGTTCGTTATTTCCAGTGGCTACAAAGCCACTCAACGGTTGTTAGCCAGCGGCAAGCCTTTTTCCGCCGTCTGTGTGGGCAACGACCGGATGGCGTTGGGCGCGTTGCGCGCCCTGCGAGAACACGGCCTGCGCGTCCCTGAAGATGTTTCCATTGTCGGGTATGACGACATGTCCGAAGCCGCCTATTTCACGCCGCCCCTCACCACCGTCAGACAAAATCTGGGCACCCTGGCCCAGCAGAGCGTCGCCTACCTGGTTGATATGATTCAAGATCACGCACTGCCGGTCCAACAGCGCGTGCTTTATCCCGAATTGATCGTCCGCGCCAGCACCGGCCCCTGCCCTGCCTGAAGTTCATTGAAAAACGCTGTTTTGCGGTGATGGACGGTAGCCCGTCACCGCAAAACAGCTCTAAGAACCCCGGGATTAACGGTCTTTTGCGCCGCACTGTCCTGCCTCACAGGACAAGAATAAGACCCGGCGGATGTATTGCCTCGGCAGGTCTGGGTTTTTATGGTATAGTATCCATCATTTCACCTTCACAGAAGGAGCTTAGGATGGACACTGCCCCTTTTGCCGCGCGGCTCCGGCAGCTTGAAGCGCAACATACCGCACTCTTGAATCGCCCCAACACCCTCAATGAGACCTGGCACAATGGCGTGGTGGAGCGCTGGACGTACCCCATCCTCACCGCCGCGCACACGCCACTGTTCTGGCGATATGACCTGAACCCGGCGACCAACCCGTATTTGATGGAGCGCATGGGCATCAACGGCGTCTTCAACGCCGGCGCCATCGAGTTGAACGGAAAAATCCTGCTCGCCTGCCGCGTGGAAGGCTATGACCGCAAGTCGTTCTTCGCGGTGGCGGAAAGCGCGACCGGCGTGGATGGCTTCCGCTTCTGGGAGCGCCCCATCGTGATGCCGGAGACCGCCGATCCCGACGTTAACGTCTACGATATGCGCGTGACGCAGCACGAAGACGGCTGGATTTACGGCGTCTTCTGCTCCGAGCGCAAGGACCCGGACGCCCCGCCCGGCGACTTGAGCAGCGCGGTGGCGCAGGCCGGCATCGCCCGCACCCACGATCTGGTCACGTGGGAGCGGCTGGACGATCTCAAGACCGCGTCGGCGCAGCAGCGCAACGCCGTCCTGCTGCCGGAATTTGTGGACGGCAAGTACGCCTTCTACACCCGCCCGCAAGATAGCTTCATCGAGGCGGGCAAAGGCGGCGGCATCGGCTTTGGACTGGCCGAGGATATCGCGCACGCCGTCATCCCCGACGAGACGATTGTGGATCCGCGCGTCTATCACACGCTGAAAGAGGTGAAGAACGGCGCGGGCGCGGTGGTGAAGACGCGCGCCGGCTGGCTGCACATCGCCCACGGCGTGCGCGCTTGCGCGGCGGGCCTGCGGTACGTGCTCTACGCCTTCCTCTGCGATCTGCGCGACCCGGCCAAAGTCATCGCGCGGCCCGGCGGCTATCTGCTGGCCCCCGAAGGCGAAGAGCGCGTTGGCGACGTGTCCAACGTGCTGTTCTGCAACGGCGCCGTCGCGCGGGAAAACGGCGACCTCTTCATCTATTATGCCTCGTCGGACACGCGGATGCACGTTGCCACGACGACGGTGGAGCGGATGTTGGATTACGTCCTCAACACGCCAGAAGACGGCTTGCGCTCGGCGGCCTGCGTGGCGCAGCGGCTGGAACTGATCGAGAAAAACCTAGTGTATTTATCAACGGATTAAACGGATTGCAACGGATTTTTCCGTTTCATCCGTTGAGATAAAGGAGTGGGCATGACTTCTACGCTACGTTGTGGCATCATCGGCTGCGGCGTGATTGCGCCGCTGCACATTGAAAGTTTTCAGCGACTGCCCGATGTCGAAGTCTCGTGGGTGTGCGATGTGGTGGAAGCCAAGGCGCGGTCACTGGCCGAGAAGTACGGCGTCCCGCGCGTCGCCGTTGACTACCGGACGGTGCTGGCCGACCCGGACGTGGACTGTGTTGCGCTCTGCACGCCGCACGCGACGCACGCGACGCTGGCGCTGGCCGCGCTCGCGGCGGGGAAGCACGTCCTCTGCGAGAAGCCGCTGGCGACGCGCGCCGCGGACCTCGATGCGCTGATTGCGGCAGGGCAGGCACACCCGGAATTGGTGTTCTCTGGCGTGTTCCAGCACCGCTTCGACCGGGTGTACCAACTGGCGCGGCGGCTGGTGCAGGAAGGCGCGTTCGGCGTGATGCTGAATGCTTCCTTGAGTATGCAATGTCTCCGCACCGCCGACTATTATCACACCGACGCCTGGCGCGGGACGTGGGCCGAAGAAGGCGGCTCGCTGATGATCAACCAGGCCATCCATTTTGTGGACGCGCTGGGCTGGGTGATGGGCGGGGTGGCGGCGCTATGCGCGGCGCACGACACTCTTACCCACCAGGGTGTCATCGAAACCGAGGACACGGTGGCGGCGACGCTGCGCTTCCAGAATGGCGCGCTCGGCGCGATCACAGCCACGTCGTCCAGCTATCTGGACTGGGAACCGACGCTCAGTTTTTATGGGACGGAAGGCGCGCTGGACATCCGCAACGGCAGGATAACGCGGATCGAATTGGCCGACAAGGAACGGGAGCAGGCCGTCAAGCGCGAGCTGGCGGGCGGCGAAGAGGCGGCTTACCTGACTTCCGGCAAAGCCTACTACGGCCCTAGCCACATCTCGCAGATTGCCGATTTCGTGGATGCCATCCGCGCCCCGCGCGCCCCCTTCATCCCGGCGGAGGCCGCAAGGCACGCCGTGGACATCGTCCTCGGCATCTACCACTCGCAGCGCGAGGGCGGGTGGGTGAACGTTGGGGCGTGACGGAAATTAGTAATTCGGAAATGAGTAATGAGTAACGAGTAATGAGTGATACGTCACCCGTTACTCATTACTCATTTCTCATTACCCTTTACCCTACAAAGAAAGAGGTAGCCCTATGACCCTTTCCCAAGCAGAACGTGAAGAATTGTTGTCGTTGTTTTCCGACTTGCGCGTGGCAGACACACGGGACGGCATGGATTGGCTGATGCAGCACACGCAAGGCTCGCTCTCGCCCGACATCCGCCCGTTGTGGCGGACGCGCGCGGTGGGCATTGCGCGGACGGCGCGCTATCTGCCCTTCAAGGGCGTCATCCCCACGATGACGCCGGAGGAGTACACCCGCTGGTCGGGGTGGTACTACAACGAGGTGTGTACGTACCCGTGGATCGCCGCCATCGAAAAAGGCGACTTCGTCGTCATTGACCAGAGCGGCGTCAACGCCGGGTTGATGGGGTCGAACAACACGCTGGACGGCGTGCTCAAAGGCGCGGTCGGCTACCTGAGCAACGGCGGTGTGCGCGACACGGACGAGATCATCTTGCAGAAGATTCCCTTCTGGTCCAAAATATGCTCGCAGGGGATGGTGCAGGGCCGCCTGCAATTCGATGCCTACGACGTGCCGGTGGTGGTCGGCGGCGTGCTGGTGCATCCCGGCGACGTGGTGGTGGCCGACGGCGACGGTGTCATCGTCGTGCCGCGCGCGCTGGCGAAAGACGTGGCGCTGTACGCCCACCAGGAGTTGCGCAACGACAAGGTGTCGCGGCGCGAAAAGTACGCGGAATTAGGATTAGAACTCGACGAGACGGTTCTGTGATGTGGGTCAAGATTAAGCAGCGTTACCTAGCCCGGAAGCAAGCCCGTAACAATGCCCAGGCTGTGCAAGGAAGTGAAACGGTTTTGCGTGCGTATGCGGAACGCCTGGAAATTCTCCACGAGATTGATCGGGCGATTCTGGCAGCGCAGTCGCCCCAGGCCATTGCGCAGGCGGCGCTGGCCCACTTGCAGCCGCTCATTCCCAGTTTGCTTTCCAGCGTGATAGTGTTCGATCTGGAACGCCGACAAATGCAGGGGCTGATCACTTATTCGCGGGGGCAACGGGTGCCGGAACTCGAAATCACCCTGGGGGGATGGGAGGCTTTCAATATTGCAGGGCTGGCCGCCGGGCAGATACAAAGTGTGCCGGATATGGCCCAAATGCCAACGCGGTCGCCGATACACCAATACTTCTACGATGAGGGGATGCGCTCTTACATCAACGTCCCGCTGCTGACTCAGGGGAAATTGGTTGGAACGCTCAATTTGGGATCAGCAACCCCCCATTTCTTCACCGAATCCCGCCTGGAAATTGCCCGAGAAATTGCAGCCTCTCTGGCGATAGCGATTCACCAGGCGCAACTGCGCGAGCAGGTGCAGCAAAACGCCGTCATTAAATCGCAACTGCTGCACGAGGTCAACCACCGGGTAGGGAACAACCTCATGGCGATCATCGGACTGCTGCACACCGAACGGCGTTTTGCGCCGGAAAGCGCGAGACAAATCATTGGGCCGGCGCTGGATAGACTGGAACAGCGCATAGCCGCCCTGGCCGAAGTCCACAAGATATTATCCGCAAATTCCTGGACGCCCGTGAATTTGCAAGAGTTAATCATGCGATTGACCCGGCAAACGCTCAATACGCACCTGACCACGCACAAATTTGAGATCAACGTAACCCCTACCGAGGTGAGCGTTTCGCCGCGACAGGCCAATCATCTGGCGCTCGTCATCAGTGAGTTGGCGGCCAATGTCGCCGCTCACGCGCACACCGCGCACCCCCCAGGGCGCGTTGACGTTGCCATCGAAGCCCCGGATCACACGGTGGAAATCATCTATCGGGACAATGGGCCAGGCTATCCCGACGCCATTTTGCACGAGGGACGCTTCAACGTGGGGCTATACCTGATCCAACGCATTGTGGTCACGACGCTGCACGGCACGCTAAGCCTGCACAACGACCATGGCGCAGTGGCCGTGATCCACTTTGAGAAGGAAAAATTCGGCGCTTCGCCTTTTGAACTTTCCAAAGATGGGCATGAACTTTCTGAAGATCTATGACGTTCTCGTGGCGGGCGCGGGCGTGGCCGGCGTGGCCGCCGCGTTGGAGTGCGCGCGCGCCGGGCTGAAGACGGCGCTCGTCGAGAAAACCGTGCTGGTCGGCGGGCTGGCGACGACGGGGCTGATCAACATCTACCTGCCGCTGTGCGATGGGTGCGGGCGCCAGGTCATCCACGGCATCGCCGAGGAACTGCTGCACCTCAGTCTCAAGTACGGCCCCGGCGACGTGCCCGCAGGTTGGCGCGGCGACGCGCCCAAAGAAGAAGCCCGACGGTATCGCGTGATCTTCTCGCCGGCCTCCTTCGTTCTGGCGTTGGATGAAGCGCTGGCGCACGCGGGCGTTGACCTGTGGCTCGACACGCTGGTGTGCGCGGCGGCGCTGGAGGGCGCGCGTGTGGCCGGCGTGGAGGTCGAAAACAAGAGCGGGCGCGGCGTCCTGCGGGCGGCGTGCGTGATTGACGCCACCGGCGACGCCGACGTAGCCTATCGCGGCGGCGCGGCGTGCGTGGAGACGGACAACTGGCTCTCGCTGTGGGCGCTACAGACCTCGCTGGCGCGCGCGCAGAAGGCCGCCGCGCAGCCGGAAACGGCGTCGCTGCTGGATGTCGTCCACGTCGGCGCGGATGCGGATGGGCGACGCCATCCGCCGGACATGCCCAAGTTCCACGGCGCCGACGGCGCGGACGTGACGCGCTTTGTGTTGGAAGGTCGCCGCCTGCTGCGCGAGGCTTACGCGGCGCAGTACGCGGCGGGCAAGGCAGAGCGTCACACGCTGTTCCCGGTCACGCTGCCCGCCATGGCGCAATTCCGCACCACGCGCCGCATCGCCGGGCAAGAGACAATGACGGACAACCAGGACGGCGTCCACGTTCCCACGTCCGTGGGCCTCTCCCCGGATTGGCGCAAGGCCGGCCCCGTGTGGGAAATCCCCTATGGCGCGCTCGTCCCGCAGGGCGTGACGGGGTTGCTCGCTGCCGGGCGCTGCATCTCCGCCGAAGGCGACGCCTGGGAAGTCATGCGCGTCATCCCGCCGGCGGCGCTCACCGGCCAGATCGCCGGCGTCGCCGCGACATTGGCCGTGCAGCGCGGCATCACCCCCGACGTCCTCCCGGCCACCGATATCCAGGCTGTGCTTGATCAGAAGGGACTGCCCTATCACATCCGGCAAACGGGAGGGGGAGCGGGGGAGCGGGGGAGAAGAGGAGAAAGGGAGAGGGGGAGCGGGGGAGACTAATTGATCTCCACTCCCTAATCCCCAGTCCCTAGTCCCCATTTCTTATTTTCCTATTTCCTATTCCCTATTCCCTATTCCCTATTTCTTTCACTCAGGAGTTCATCATGGCATCCTCTTCATCCTCGGCGCGACGCTGGCTTTACATCGGGGTGGTTTCCCTCTATTGGATTTCGATGTACCTTTATATGCCGACCTTGCCCGTCTACGCCAAGTCGAAGGTGGCGGACCTGGCGCAAGTTGGGACGATTCTCTCGATGTACGGGCTGTGGCAAGCAGTGGCCCGCTTTCCGCTCGGCATCGCCGCCGATTGGGCAGGCCGCCGCAAGCCGTTCATCCTCGGCGGCTTCGCGCTGTCCGGGCTGGGCGCGCTGCTGATGGCGACGGCGGACAGCGCGGGCGGCCTGCTCATCGGGCGCGCGCTCACCGGCTTTGCGGCGAGCGTGTGGGTGCTGCTGGTGGTCGCCTACAACAGCGAGTTCCCGCCGGAGGAAGCGGTGCGCGCGTCGGCACTCCTGTCGGGCGTCAATTCCGTGGCGCGGATGTTCGCCACGGGCGTCACCGGCGCGTTGAATCGGTGGGGCGGCTATCCGCTGGCTTTCTTCGCGGCGGCGGGGACGGCGGCGGCGGCCATGCTGGCATTGGCGCCGGCGCGGGAAACGCCGCGTCCTTCCCGCGCCCCCACCCTGGGCGGCCTCGGCAAGCTGATGCTCCGCCCGGACGTGCTGGTTCCCTCGCTGCTCTGCACCGTGATGCAGTACGCGGCGTGGACGGCGACGTTCACCTTCACGCCGCTCCTGGCGGAGCAGTTCGGCGCAACCGGCGACACGCTAAGCCTGCTGACCAGTATGAACATCGGCGTAGTGATGGTGGGTAATTTCGGCGCGGCGCCGGTCGTCAAGCGGTGGGGAGCAACGCGCCCCATCGTGTGGAGTTTTGTGGGGATGCTCGTTGCGATGGGACTGTTAGCGTTTGCCCAGGGCCTGCCAGCCATCTTTGCCTCGCAAATCATCCTGGGCCTGGTCACAGGGGTCAGCTACTCGGTGTTGATGGGGCTGAGTATCCGCTACGTGGATGAGACGCAGCGCGCGACCGCGATGGGTCTGTTCCAGGCCATCTACGCCATCGGCATGTTCGCCGGGCCGTGGCTCAGCGGGATGCTGGCCGACACCATCGGGATGCAGCCGATGTTCGGCGTGGTCGGAGTGGCGTGTCTGGTGTTGGGGCTGTTAGGAACGCCACAGTTAAAAGAAAAAACGGCCTGAGGGCCGGAAACAAAAGGGTGTTTGGGCGGACGGTACACCGTCCGCCCAAATACGCACTTTTAAAACTGCCGCTTCAGCGGCCATTTCTCAGGAGGCTATGAATGACAACGAATCCATTGCAGTACAGCGCCCCGGAGGCGCAAGGAATTTCGTCGGCGGCGATTCTCGCGTTGGTGGAGGCGCTGGAACGCGACATTGACAGTCTGCACAGCCTGATGGTGCTGCGGCACGGGCATGTGGTGGCGCAGGGGTGGTGGTCGCCCTACGCGCCGGAGTACCCGCACATGCTGTACTCGCTGAGCAAGAGCTTCACGTCCACCGGCGTCGGACTGGCGGTGGCGGAAGGGCGGCTGTCGGTGGACGACCCCGTGTTGTCCTTCTTCCCGGAGGACGCCCCGAAGGAAGCGAGCCGTAATCTGGCGGCGATGCGCGTCCGCCATTTGCTCTCCATGTCCACCGGGCACGCGGAGGACACGATGGGATACTTCTTCCGGCGGCGGGACGGGAACTGGGCGAAAGCCTTCCTGGCGCGGCCCGTGAAATTCAAGCCGGGGACACACTTTCTCTACAACACCGGCGCGACGTATATGCTGTCGGCCATCGTGCAAAAGCTGACCGGGATGACGCTGCTGGAGTATTTGCAGCCGCGCCTCTTCGATCCGCTGGGCATTGAAGGCGCCACGTGGGAGACCTGCCCGCGTGGCATCAACACCGGCGGCTTCGGGCTGAACGTCAAGACAGAGGACATCGCCAAATTCGGGCAGATGTACTTGCAGAAAGGCGTGTGGAACGGCCAGCGCATCCTGCCCGAAGCGTGGGTGGAAGAGGCCACCCGATACCACGTTGACAACGCGCCCAACCCCAGCCCCGACTGGGTGCAGGGTTACGGCTATCAATTCTGGCGCTGCCAGCCGCAGAACGTGTATCGCGGCGACGGGGCGTTCGGCCAATACTGCATTGTCATGCCCGACCAGGACGCTGTGGTCGCCATCACGTCCGGCACAAACGACATGCAAGGGGTGATGACCCGGCTCTGGACGCAGTTGTTGCCGGCCATGCAGCCCACCCCGCTCCCCGAAAATGGCGCAGCGCACGCGGCTTTGAAACAGAAGCTGGCAGGGCTGGTGTTGCCGCCGGTCGCGGGGGAAACCACTTCGCCGATGGCGGCGCGCGTGACGGGAAAGCGCTTTGTCTTTGAGAAGAATATCCCCAAATTGAAGTCCGTCACCTGCGAGTTTGGTACGGATGGGGCGATGATCACACTCCACAACGCGCGGGGCGCGCAGCGCATCGCGTGCGGGCAGGGCGCGTGGGTCAAGGGTGAGGCACAGCTCGGCTGGGAGTTGGTAGGGCGCATCGCGGCCAGCGGCGCGTGGACGGACGGGGCGACCTTCACGGCAAAGGTTTATTTCTACGAGACGCCTTTCTGCGCGACGCTGACCTGCCGCTTTGACGAGGGGCAACTGACGTTCAACTTCAAGCAGAACGTCAGCTTCGGGCCGACAGAATGGCCGGAACTGGTGGGACACTTGAAGTAAGATAAGAATTTTCACCGCAGAGTTCGCTGAGGCCGCTGAATATCCAGAGTATCTCCGCGTGCTCTGCGCGCTCTGCGGTGAACTCGTGTACGTTTGCGTAGGTTCAGTTAATGACATCAGAGTTGTTTTACACTACCCACGTTTCCCCCTTTGGCCCGTTCAGCCTCGTCTGGGAAGAGAACAAAGCCGGGCCGCGCATTCAGCGCATCTTTCTTTCCAACGCCCAGGCGCAAGCCGAAGATCGCGTGCGCACAGTGTGGGGAAACGTCCGGCCCGGCTCCAATCCCATCATGGCCGATCTGGGGGAACGAATGCAGCGCTTTCTCGAAGGCGAGGCGCTCGATTTTGAGTTGACCTGGGCGGCGCTGGAGACGTGCTCGGCTTTTCAGCAGCGCGTTCTACGGGCAGAGCACCAGATTCCACGCGGTTGGGTGAGCACCTACAACCGGATCGCTGCGCATCTGGGCGTTCCCGGCGGCGCGCGGGCTGTCGGGAACGCACTCGCGCGCAATCCTTTTCCAATTCTGATTCCCTGCCACCGCGCCATCCGCGCCGACGGGGCTTTGGGCGGCTACCAGGGCGGCGCGGCTATGAAGCGCACGCTGCTTGAACGCGAGGGGCTGACGTTTTCGCCGGCGGGGAAAGTGGCGCTGCGGCAAGTTTACTACTGAAAGGAAATCCTATGATTCTGCTCCATCTTGATCAAATTCTGGACACGTCCATCGAAAAGAACGCCTTCTCTGGCGTCGTCTATGTCCGCCAAAACGGACGAGTTTTATATGAAAGGGCCGCCGGATACGCGGATCGCGCCAACCGGCGCGCGAACGCCCTCGATACCCGCTTTGGGATCGCGTCCGGCACGAAGTTCTTCACCGCGTTGGCTATCGGCAAGCTGATTGAGGCGGAGAAGCTGGCGCTTGATACCAAAGTCGCCGAATGCGTCCCCTGGAACTTCCCGCGTTACTCGAAGGAGATCACCATCCGGCAGTTGTTGACGCACACGTCGGGCATCCCGGATTATTACGACGAGGAGAAGTTCACCGATTTCGACAATTTCACCGTTGCCATCCCGTGGTCTGAGCTGCGCGGACCAAAGGATTACCTGCCCGTCTTCCCCGACGAAGATATGAAGTTCGCGCCCGGCGCGCGCTTCTCCTATTCCAACGGCGGGTACATTCTGCTGGGCGTGGTCATCGAAGAGGTTGCCGGGATGCCGTACCGGGATTTCGTCACCCAGGAGATTTTCGTGCCCGCCGGGATGACGCGCTCCGGCTACTTCGCGATGAACAAGCTGCCCGAGAACACCGCGTTTGGCTACGTCGAGGAAGGCGAGAGGGAATGGCGAACCAACGTCTACAACCTGCCCATCATCGGCGCATCCGACGGGGGCGCGTACACGACGACGCACGACCTCGCCCGGCTGTGGGATGCGTTCTGGGGCTACCGACTTCTTTCCCAGGAGTTGGTGGAAGTGTACACCCAACCCTACGCGAAGGTGGAAAGCGAAGGCCCCCACGAGCATTACGGGCACGGTATCTGGATTCACGATGGAGACGACCGGGGCCGCGAACCCTACATTATCGGCTGCGATGCGGGCGTTTCGATGCGATCCGGCGTCATTCGCGCCACCGATACGCTCGTCACCGTGCTCTCCAACACGACCGAGGGCGCGTGGCCGGTGTTGGCGGACGTGTATAAAGCCCTCAAGGAGGTAAAATGACGAAAAGACAATTCAGAAGTATCTGCCTCATCACGCAGGACGTGCGCAGGCTGCGCGATTTCTACCAGAATGTGTTCCAGGTTCAGACGGAAGAAAGCGACACCTTCGTGGCCTTTGAACCCGTGGGCGTGCCGCTGACCCTCTTCCACACGGCAGGCATGGAGCAAATGGCGCCCGGCTCGATGCAGGGTGCGGGAATAGGCAATGTCGTGATTGAGTTCGAGGTGGAGGACGTAGATCAAGAATACGCGCGCCTGCTGGCGCTGGGCGCCTCCATCGTCAAACCGCCGACGACGCAGCCGTGGGGCCTGCGTTCGGTCTGGTTCCGCGATCCTGACGGCAACATCGTCAACTTCTTTGCAGTGGTCAATCGGCCAGAGGGGTCTTCCTGAGAAGAAGTTTAGCTATGGAAAAAATTTCAGTCACAGAAAAAGATATCGCAGCAGGACTGCGAGACCTTGGTTTGCGCCGCGGCGACGCGGTGGAAGTCCACAGCTCCCTCAGCAGCTTTGGTTGGGTGAAAGGCAGCGCAACGACGGTCATCGAGGCGCTGATGCAGGTCGTTAGTGAGGAAGGCGCGCTGGTGATGTCGGCGTATCCCGTCAGCCCGCCGATTCCGCTCACGGAAGAAGAAGAGGCGCGCGGCATCACCTGGAAAGTCCGCATCCTCGATCCCCATTCCGATGAAAGAACCGGATTGGGGATCGTGGCGGATACGTTCCGCAAGCGGCCTGATGTCGTCTGCGGCACTGAATTCCACCGGGGCTGTGCCTGGGGACACGATGCGCATCTGCATTGCCATAATTATAAGCATCTGCTTGAAATTGACGGCTGGGTCTTGTTGCTGGGGGTGGACATAGGGCGCTGTTCCAGCATGCATTTGGCCGAAAGTGAGCCGATCCCGGAAGAAATTCGGGAGTGCTTTAAGGTACCGACCGACATTCTGCGGGATTATCCGCAGGATCGTTGGGGTATCGGCTACGGCAGCACCCCTGGCAATCCGTGGTTGAAGGTTTGGGAGGAAGCGTTGCGGCAGGGGCTGGTCCGCACTCGCACCATCGGCCAATCCGAATGCAAACTCTTCAAGGCCAGGGCGATGGTTTCAATTTATGAGGATATGCGTCGCACCGATCCTTTTGGGATATTTGGCCTCAAGAAAGAATAGCCGACTTTTGACCTTTGACTTTAGAATGCCTTTAGGGAGGGCACCGTGACCATAAAACAATCTGTTTGCTATCCTATGATCAAACCGGCGGATAGCCCACTGGCCGATTTTGTGGCGAAAGTCGCGGAGTTGGGTTTCGCCGCCATCGAGCTGTGGGGACGCGGCGACGATTTCGCCGATGTGGTGAAGCTGGCGCGGCGTCATGGTCTGGCGATTGCGACGATGTGCGGGCACGACAGCCTCGCCGTCGGCCTGAACGACGCGGCGCAGCACGACCGCATCGAGGCGGAACTGCGCGCGTCCATCGACATCGCGGCGGAGGTAGGTATCCCTGGCCTGATCTGTTTCAGCGGCAACCGGCGCGCGGGCGTAAGCGAGGACGAAGCCATCGCCACCACCATAGCGGGTTTCCGCCGCATCGCGCCCTACGCCGAGAAAAAGAACGTCAACCTCAACATGGAACTGCTCAACAGTAGGGTAGATCATCCCGGCTACGAGTGCGATCACAGCGCGTGGGGGATCGCCGTCTGCGAGCAGGTCAACAGTCCCAACGTCAAGCTGCTGTTTGACATCTACCACATGCAGATCATGGAAGGCGACCTCATCGCCACGATCCGCGCCAACATCCACTGGATCGGCCACTTCCACACGGCGGGCGTCCCCGGCCGGCGCGACTTCGACGACACGCAAGAACTGAATTACGCGGGCATCTGTCGCGCAATCGCCGAATCAGGATACAATGATTATGTAGGACACGAGTTCAGACCGAAGGGCGAAGTGTACGCAGCGCTGCGCCGGGCGTTTGAGATTTGCGATCAATGAATGAAGGAGGTACGCCATGACACAGGTAGTAGAAGAAACGATGGTGGACATCAAAACGGTTTTGTGGCAAGTCATCGAAGAATTGCCGACAGAGCGGGTGGCAGAAGTGCTGGATTTTGCGTTATTCATCCAGACACGGCCGGCCCGCAAGCCATTGGCGCCACATCGGACGAAAGCTCAACTTGAGGCTATGCGTCAATTGCGTGGAAGTGCACAGGGTGAACATTTGCTAGAGCGCTTACTGGCCGAACGGGCAAAGGATCGTGAACGTGAGCAGTAAACTTTATTTGCTGGACACATCGGCGTTGATAGCATACCTGGAAGCTGAAGATGGTGCGGATCGTGTCAACATTCTTCTGTTGAACGAAGATATTCTAATCCCTTGGGCCGCCCTATTAGAAGTTTACTACATCACGTTACAAGAACGAGAAAACTCCCTTGCAGATCAACGATACAAACTGCTCAAACAACTACCCGCAACTATTCTGTGGAGCATAGATGAGTCTACCCTATTGACTGCGGCCCACTTCAAAGCCGCCCATCGGGTTTCCTTCGCAGATGCAATCGTTGCCGGTTTTGCCGCTACCCACAATGCAATTCTGGTCCACAAAGATCCCGAATTTGAGGTTCTCAAGGACAAGGTGCAATTGGAATTCTTGCCATACAAAAAGCACAAGCAATAGAGAAACGAGAAACTCTGAAATGTTAATCTTCACGTTTCACGTTTCACCTTTTTGAATTTTATCATTTGAATACAGGAGGCTCAAGTATGTCTGAATTTCCTCGCACTATCGTTGGCGGGGTGTCATTGCCCCGACTACTCATCGGCACGAACTGGTTCCTCGGTTGGTCGCACACCAGTCTGGCGAAGGACAAATGGATCCAGACGCACCACAATCCGCAGACCATCGCCGCGATTCTGGACGTGTTCCTGGAATACAGCGTGGACGCCGTCATGGGGCCAATGAACGACAAGTTGGAAGCGGCGCTGCAAGACGCCGAACAGCGCAGCGGCAAGGCCATCACGCGCATCGTCACGCCGCACTTCAACATCATGCCCGGCGGCCCGGCGGAGTCCGAGCCGGAGCGTGTGTTCGATACGTGCAAGGAGCAGTACCACGCCACGTTCTGTATGCCGCACCAGGCCATCACCGACGCGCTGGCCGACCGGATGACCAAAACGATCCGCGACCTGGACAAGTACACGGCGCTCATCCGCGCGCGCGGCATGATCCCTGGCCTCTCCACGCACATGCCGGAAAGCGTCATCTACGCCGACAAAATGGAAGCTGACGTCGAAACCTACATCCAGATTTACAACGCCGCCGGATTTTTGATGCAGGTGGAAGTGGATTGGGTGCAGCGCATCATCCAGAACGCCCAAAAGCCTGTGATGACGATCAAGCCGCTGGCCGCCGGCCGGCTCATGCCCATCGTCGGCCTGGCCTTCGTGTGGAACACGATCCGCGACTGCGACATGGTCACGATTGGCACCACCACGCCCGACGAAGCGCGCGAATCCATCGAGCTTTCCCTGGATTTGCTCGCCCGGCGGATGCCGCAGATCGAATTGCAGAAGACGCGCAGCAAGAGTTCGTTGGATTAGCCATAAGAGGCAAGATGCAAGAAGCAGGGTGTTTTATCTTGCATCTTGCATCCTGCTTCCTTATCAGGCCAGGAGGGGAACGATGAGTCTGATCATTCCGCAAGCGACGTTTTTTCTGTTCGGCGCGGGGGCGCGACGCAAGTTGCTCTATCGCGCCGGGCGGCTGCTGGATGCGCTGACTGGCGAAGTGTTGTTCGCGCAAGAAGCGACGCAGGAAGTCGTGGACGCGCCAGCCTACACCGTGCGCTTCACCACCTCCGATGAAAAGCCCGTCCTCATCCGTGAGGACGAGGAAGGCGTCTGGCTGGACTATGACGGCGCGACGCACTGCCTCACGGCAGCGCCCGTCCACCTGCCCACGTTTGAGGGCCATCCCTACGCTCAAACGCTGCGCGTGCTGCACCACGAGATTTTGGTCAATGTGATGCCCCATGGCCCGACGCCGAACTTCCTGGTCTATCCCAAGCCCTGGTACCGCGACGCGGCGCTGATGGCGATGGTATTGCAGCACACCGGTAATCTGTTGCTCATCCGCGATTGGATCCTAAAGTTGCACGAACCGTTCGACCGCAACAACGCCGGGCAATGCGAGCCGGACAATCTGGGGCAGGCGCTCTACCTCATCTCGCTGGTGAGCGATCGGTCGCATCCGCTGGTGGCGGACGTCCTGGCTGCGATTCCAGCCTTTGTGCGCGACGACCACGGGCGCGGCAGCTACCTCTGCGGCGTCACAGACTTTGCCGAGCATCAGGTCTATCAAACACAGTGGCTCAAGTTTGGTTTACAGGCGTTGGGATTGGACGATCTGTTTGTCGTCCCCTGGTTGGAAGATTCCTATGCGACGCTGTGTTGGTGGGCCGAGATTGCGGATTACATCGGGCGGCCGGAAGGGTATCACGCCAACGCCGAAGATTTCCCCTACCTGGCATGGGCCGAAGCACACTTCTTCAGTGCGCGCGGCGCGCCCCCTTGGCAACCGCTGCACCATCTGGCGGGACGCACTTATCCGCTGACGTGGGAAGCGCACGCCAGTCAGGCGTACTATGACGGGATGCGCCTGGTGGACGAAGCGTTTGTCGCGCAAAAGTTGTGCGCGCCGCATAGCTGGCACGCTGCCGAGATGTTTTTGTATCTATGGGGGTTTTGACGTTAGCCGCAGTCGCGGCGTGTCCCGGCGATTTTTACCACACTATCTCCCTGCCGCCGGACGAGGCATTCACCTTTCGCCCGCTCCTGCCGGATGACGCGGCCCGGCTGGCCGAGTTTCTGACCGGTCTTTCCCCCCCAACCCGCGCCTTCTGCGCCTACCCCGGCTACGATCTGGCGACGGCGCAGGAGATGTGCGCGGCCATCGCCCGCTACGACAAGCTGCGATTGGTCGCCGCCGAGGACGCCGGGCGTATCGTCGCGCTGTTTGAACTGAGTTTTGACCTCGTTCCTGACGACACACAACGGTATCAGAGCTATGGCCTTCCCCTCGACCCCGCGACGACCTGCCGGTTCGGCCCGTGCGTTGCCGACGATTACCAAAATCGCGGCCTGGGATCGCGGCTGCTGCCCCCCACCCTCGACCTTGCCCGGCGCTTTGGCTGCGAGCGCGTTATTCTCTGGGGCGGCGTCATGGCCGACAATCACCGCGCAATTCGCTATTACGAGCGACACGGATTTCAAGTCCAGGGGCACTTCACTAACCCAATGGGAGTAATGTGTTATGATATGCAGCGGATGTTGAGCGACACGCTATCATCAGTAGATCAAAAATTTGGTTCGTAGTAACCACTTCAGTGGTTCTTTTGACGACTAAAGTCGTTACTACGAGCCTAAAATTTTCATCTACTGATCATAACAGACACAATGGAGTACGAAAACTAAAAGTATTATGCACAATTCAGGGTTAGAAGTTCTGATCGTTCTTTTATTGCTCATTCTCAACGGTGGATTTTCGATGTCCGAAATGGCGATCGTCTCTGCCCGCCGGGTGCGCCTGCAAAGGCTGGCCGAGGGCGGCAATCGCCAGGCCCGGTTGGCCCTCGCGCTGGCCGACGAGCCGAACAAACTCCTGGCAACCATCCAAATCGGGATCACCACCATCGGCATCTTGTCGGGCGCGCTGGGCGGGGCGACGCTGGCCGAAGAAATTGCGACCCGGCTGAAAGTCATCCCTGCCCTTGAACCGTACAGTGACGCCATCGGCGTAGGCGTGGTCGTCGTCTGCATCACCTACCTCTCGCTCATCGTGGGGGAATTGGTGCCCAAGCGCCTGGCGCTGAACAACGCCGAGCGGATCGCCGTGGCGACGGCGACGCCAATGAATTTTCTCGCCATCCTGGCGACGCCGCTGGTGAAGCTGCTGAGCCTTTCCACCGATTTCATCCTCTGGGCGCTGCGGATCAAGCCCTCCGACGAACCGGCGATCACCCAGGAAGAGCTGGAAATCCTGATCGAGCAAGGCGCGCAAAGCGGTGCATTGGAGGAGACCGAGCAGGATATTCTCGAAAGCGTCCTGCGGCTGGATGAGCAGCGGGTGGGCGCGGTGATGACCGCGCGGCCTCAGATCGTGTGGCTCGACCTGGAAGATTCGCCAGAAGTCATGCGGCAAAAGATCGTTCTCAGCCCTTACTCGCGCTTTTTGTTGAGCAAGGATAACCTGGACAACTTCCTCGGCGTCGTGTACGCCAAAGACATCCTGGCGCAAAATCTGACCGACAACGCGCTGGATCTGAGCGCGCTGGCGCGTCCGCCCCTCTTTGTGCCGGAAAACATGCCTACATTGAAATTGCTCGACCTGTTCAAGCAAAAAAGCGTCCACGTCGCCGTCGTCGTGGACGAATACGGCGTCATCCAGGGCATGGTGACGGATACGGACATCCTCGAAAGCATCGTGGGCGATCTACCCGCCAACGACGAACCCGAAGAGCCGGAAGCCATCCAACGCGACGACGGCTCGTGGCTGCTCGATGGGATGTTGCCCATCGAACGGCTGAAGAAGCTGCTCGACATCGAGAAATTGCCCGACGAGGAACTGGCCGACTACCAAACCGTGGGCGGATTCATCATCTACTACCTGGAAAGCATCCCCATGGCCGGCGAATGGTTCGAGTGCGGCGGTCTGCGCTTCGAGGTGGTGGATATGGACGGTCGCCGGGTAGACAAGGTGCTGGTGACGCCGAAACGCCCTGACTCAGTTGATCCTGACATGCCATCAGAAAGCAGAAATGAGAAATGAGTAAGAAGTAGAAATTACTCGTTACTCGTTACTCATTTCCCATTACCCATTTCTCAGATTATATTAGGAGGTCTTACCCAATGACTAAAATTGCTTTTATTGGCGCCGGTAGTTTTGGCTTCACGCGCAGTTTAGTGCGCGACATTCTCACCTTCCCGCGGCTGGAGGACGCGACGCTGGCGTTGATGGACATTGACGCCGAGCGGCTGGACTTCATCAACCGGGCGGTGAACCGCATCGTGACCGAGGGCAAGCGCCCGGCCAAGGTGCTGGCGACGATGGATCGCGCCGAAGCGCTGGAAGGCGCGGACGCCGTCATCGTCACGATCCTGGCGGGCGGCGTGGACGTGTGGCAGCACGACATCCTCATCCCCAAGAAGTACGGTGTGGACACGAACGTGGGCGACACGCGCGGCCCATCGGGCATCTTCCGCGCCCTGCGCACCATCCCGGTGATGCTGGGCATCGTCAAGGACATGGAGAAGTACTGCCCGAAGGCCACCATGCTCAACTACACCAACCCGATGGCGATGTTGTGCCGTGCGATGCAGCGCGAGTCCTTCATCCAGTTGACCGGCCTGTGCCACAGCGTCCAGGGCACGGCGTATATGCTTGCCCACTGGATTGGCGCGCCGATGGAGGAAATCACGTACACCTGCGCGGGCATCAACCACCTGGCGTGGTACGTCAAGTACGAGTGGAACGGCGTGGACGCCTACCCACTTATCCGCAAGGCCATCACCGAAAACCCGGACATCTACAACGAGGAGCAGGTGCGCAACGAGATGTTCCTCAACCTGGATTACTACGTCACCGAGTCCAGCGGCCACAACTCCGAGTACAACTGGTGGTTCCGCAAACGGCCTGACCTCATCGAGAAGTACTGCACCCACGGCACGGGCTGGAATCCCGGCCACTATGCCTACATCCTCAACGAATACCGCAAGCGCGCCGACGACTGGAAGGATGGCATCCGCGAGTGGCTGGGGCGGGAGACGATTGATCTCCAACGCGGCCACGAGTACGCCTCGTACATCATCAACGCGCTGCAAGGCGGCGAGACCTTCTCGTTCAATGGCAATGTGCCCAACACCGGCCTCATCACCAACCTGCCGGATGGCGTGTGCGTCGAAGTCCCCGTCTACGTGGACAAAGGCGGCCTGCACGCCGTCCACGTCGGCGCGCTGCCGCGCCAGGTCGCGCCGCTGAACCAGGTCGTCGTCGCCACCGAAGAGATGGCGGTCGAGGCCGCCCTCACCGGCGACCCGCGCCTCGTCTTCCACGCCATTGCCAGCGACCCGCTGACGGCGGCGGTGCTGTCGTTGGGGGAGATTAAGAGCATGGTCAACGAGATGTTGGCGCAGAACAAGGAACATCTGCCGCAGTTTAAGCATTTTGAGGCATAGGAAGAACAGGATTTACAGAATGATAGGATTTTTGATCCTATCATTCTGTAAATCTCTTCTGATCCTATCATTCCGAAAATCCTGTTATTAGGGGCTGCGATGAAGTATGAAGACCTGACCGGCGTTATCATTGGCGCGTATTATGAGGTCTACAACCACACCTCTCGCACTTATCCCGAATACATCTACGAACGGGCTATGATCCATGAATTGCAATCTCGTGGGCTTTTCTGTACCCAACAGGATGAATACGAAATCCTCTACAAGGACCGTCGGGTGGGAATCCAGCGCCTGGACCTGCTCATCGTCCAAGAAGTTGTCGTTGAAAACAAGGTGACGGACAAACTCACCAAACGCCACAAAGCGCAAGGCATTTCGTACCTCAAAACAGTCAATAAGCCGGTGGGACTTCTATTGAATTTTGGCAGCGCCGAACCGAATTTTCACCGCCTCTACTTTGACTTCGACAAATGCCCGGAAAACGTGACCCACGCCCATCCCGAACCCGACCCTGATTGGCTATACCCCGATCTCGCGTACAGAATCCTCGGCGCATTGTACGAAGTCCACCACATTCTCGGCGCCGGTTTTGCCTATCGCATCTACGCCAACGCCTGTTATCACGAGATGAAATTACGCGACCTCATAGTCCAGCCGATCCAACGTATGCAAGTGGCCTACAAAGATACAGTGGTTGGCGATATTGGCTTCGGACATCTCGTGGTGGAAGGGAAAATCATGGTTTTTCCGGTTGCCATTCGTGAAATGGAAGACATTCACCTGGATGATCTCAAAACCTGGATGCGTTGGCAAAACGTTGAATTGGGTATCCTGGCAAACTTCGATGATGTCCGCCTTTCACCCGTCTTTATACGAGCATAAAGTGCCTCGCAAACGGCTGTGGCGTTTGATATTAGCGGGCATAATCGGTGGACTGTGTATCTGGCCGATCATCCTGATGATTCAAATCGCCTGCTACGCCAATGTGCGAGACGATGGCCCGGCAGACGCGGCCATCGTCCTCGGCGCGGCAGTGTGGGAGGGCGCGCCGTCGCCGGTTTTTGCAGCGCGCCTTGACCACGCCATCGCGCTTTACCATCAGGGGCGCGTGCGCGCCCTTATTCTCACAGGCGGCGTGGGCGAGGGAGATATCCTGGCTGAGTCCGAGGTCGCCCGGACTTATGCTCTGGCGCGGGGCGTGCCGGCAACGGCCATCTTTACCGAAACGGTCTCGCACATCACGTTGACCAATCTCACCGAAGCCAAACGCATTGTCCAGGAACAGGGCTTTGACCGCGTGCTGCTGGTGAGCGATCCGCTGCACATGAAGCGGGCCATCACTATCGCCCGCGACCTCGGCTTGAGCGCCTACCCATCCCCCACACCGACCACCCGCTATCGTACCTGGAAAACTCAAATCGGTTTTTTGTGGCGCGAGACATATTTCTACGCCGGCTACCTGCTGCGGCAATTTTTCCGGCCAACGACGCCATCACTTCCTTGACAACGTTAACGCATTAAGCGCCGCTTCAGTCCTATAATTCCGTAAATCCTGCTATGATTAAGGAGACCTATGGGCAAAATTCTCATTCTCTACGACAGCAAAACCGGCAACACCGCGCAGATGGCCGAATACGTGGCCGAAGGCGCGCGAAGCATCGCTGACATGGAAGTGCGTTTGCTGCGAGTGGACGACACCACCGCCGACGATGTGCTCTGGGCCGACGGCATCGCCTGCGGCACGCCGACTTACGTGGGTCTGACCTCCTGGAAGATGAAGAAGTTCTGGGACGACATCTCCCACCCCGTCTGGGGCAAGATGGACGGCAAGCTCGGCTGCGCGTTCTCCACGTCCGGCGGATGGGGTGGCGGCGCGGAGCTGACGTGTCTGTCGCTGCTGGTCATTATGATGAATGTGGGGATGCTCACCTTCGGCGTCACCGACTACACCGCCGACCGGTTCACGCTGCACTATGGCGCGGTGTCGGCGGGCAAGCCTCGCCAGGAGAAGGAAATCGAGGCCGGGCGGCGGTTGGGAAAGCGGCTGGCGCAGTGGGTGGCGGTGTATTTTGATGGGCGGGAGGAGTTGAGACCGGGGTTGATGAAAGAACGTGGGTAGAAGCACATCGTTTGGGAGTATAATAGGGCAAATAGGCAGAGTAAAGGACACAATGACTATGGCCGCAGTTGTCATTCCAACTTTATCTGCGCCGACGACGAGTCGGATGCAGGTCAGTATTCATATCCAAACGGAAGTTATCGCCCCAGAGATTGCCCGAAAACGCGCCAATGGTTGGCTGTTGGATAACGTTGGTAATCTATTACGCGCTGAGACGCCGGAGTTAATTTTGGACAAATCACTGATCTGGCGCGCAGATGTAGTCTTAACGTCTCCTGCCCACGGTGTTCTGGGATATGTCGGACGGTTAGAAATAGATGCCCTCACCGGCGAAGTGCTTGCAGATACCGAAACCGGAGAGACATTGATCGCCCATGCCCAAAATCTTACCCATTGAGCATCGCCATCAGGAGGAAGAAGCCGGTTGTCTGGCAGCATGTGCGCAAATGGCGCTGGCACATTGGGGGATAGAGATTTCTCAAAAAGCCCTCAACCGCCTCTTTGACCTTACCCCGGCCGGCGCTCCGGCGTCTCGCCTGAGGCGTTTGGAACGGTACGGCGTCCAAGTGGCGCTTCGCAATGGCACTTTGGCTGATTTGATTCAAGCCCTGGAACAAAATACTCCCTCGATTGTGTTTGTCAGCACCGGTTCACTTCCCTACTGGTCATTGGACACCCAGCACGCTGTGTTAGTCGTCGGATATGATAATGATGATGTACTCATTGCTGATCCGGCCTTTGATGAAACCCTACAGCGTGTCAATAAGCTGGCACTGCTGTTAGCCTGGGATGAATTTGATAACCGTTACGCATTGATAAGGAGAGTCAACCTATGAGCACCACCGTCAAAGCCTGGGAAGAAATCGTCACCCTCCCCACCTACACCCCGCCGTCGGCGGACTTGAACCCGATGTTCCTGGAGAAGCGCGTGAATCAGGGGACGAGCGGGCGCGTCTACCCGCAGCCATTCTCGGATAAGCTCGCCAACGAGAGCGCGCCGCAGGAGTATCAGGCGGTCTACCTGGAAAACGAATACCTCCGGCTAATGATGCTGCCCCAAATCGGCGGGCGCATCCACGAAGCCGTGGACAAAACCACCGGCTATCCCTTCATCTACCGCCAGCGCGTCATCAAGCCGGCCCTCATCGGACTGTTCGGCGCGTGGATTTCCGGCGGGATCGAATTCAACTGGCCGCAGCACCACCGCCCATCCACCTTTATGCCGACGTATCACCTCATCGAAGAGAAAGACGATGGCAGTGTGACGGTCTGGCTCAGTGAAAACGATCCCTTGCAGCGGATGAAGGGGATGGTCGGTGTGTGCCTCTACCCCGGCAAGGCCTTCTTCGAGCTGAAAGTGCAGCTCTACAACCGCACGCCGGACGTGCAGACGTTCCTCTGGTGGGTCAACGTCGGCGTCCACGTCCACGACGACTATCAAGTGTTCTTCCCGCCGGACGTCACCATCGTGACCGACCACTCCAAGCGCTCGATGTCGTCCTACCCCATCGCCAAAGGCAATTACTACGGTGTGGATTTCGCCAACGATGGCGCCGGTACGGACATTAGCTGGTACAAAAATATTCCCGTGCCCACCTCCTACTTCGTATGGGAGACAGCCTACGACCACTTCGGCGGCTACGACCATCGGGCCGACGCCGGCATCATTCACGTCGCCAACCGCTTCATCGCGCCCGGCAAGAAGATGTTCACCTGGGGCGCGGGTGAATTTGCCAAAGGCTGGGAAGCCAACCTCACCGACGCCGACGGTCCCTACATCGAGTTGATGGCCGGCGTCTACACCGACAACCAGCCCGACTTCTCCTGGCTCCAACCCTACGAAACCAAGACCTTCAGCCAGTTCTGGTATCCCATCCAGAAAATCGGCCCGGCGAAAAACGCCAACCAGCGCGCCGCCGTCAACCTCGAAATGGGTGAATCCCAAATCCTCAAGGTAGGTGTAGTCGTCACCGAAGTCTTCGATAACGCCACTATCATCCTGGGTGCAGGCGAACGTGTCCTGTTGAAAAAAGCAGTGCTTCTCGCGCCGGATGCGCCGTTTGTGGCTGAGATTGCACTGCCCGAAGGCGTGGTCGAAACGCACTTGCTGCTGCGCGTTCTGGATGCCGCCGGTCACGAGATCGTCCGTTACACGCCGCAGACGATAGCGCAGCCGCCCTTGCCGGAAGCGCAGACGCCCCCACCCCCGCCGGCCGCCATCGAAACGCCGGAAGAACTCTATCTCACCGGCCTACATCTGGAGCAGTACCGCCATCCCACCCTTGAGCCAGAGCCGTACTGGGAAGAAGCCCTGCGGCGCGACCCCGGCGACGTGCGCAGTCACAACGCGCTGGGCCTGGCCCACTTCCGGCGCGGTGCCTTTGAGCAGGCCATCAAGCACTTCCGCGCCGCGCTGGGCCGCCTCACCCGCCGCAACCCCAACCCGCGCGACGGCGAGGTTTGCTACAACCTGGGCCGCGCGCTCAAATACACCGGCGATTTCGACGGCGCCTACGCGGCCTTCTACAAAGCCATCTGGAGCTACGCCTGGCAGGCCGCCGGATACTACGCCCTGGCCGAGATTGACTGCCTGCGCGGCAACTTTGCGACCGCGCTGGAACATCTCAACCGTTCCCTGCTGACCAACACGCTGAACATGAAGGCGCGCAACCTCAAGGCCATCGCCCTGCGCAAACTCGACCGAATCAATGAGGCCGCCTCTCTGTGCTGCGAAACCCTCAACCTCGACCCGCTGGATATGTGGGCGCGCAACGAAATCGTCTGGCAAAGCCGCGTCCAGGCTCACCCCGCCGCTGAAGGTCAATTGGCCGAACTAACGGCCCTGATGCACGTCCCCGACAAATTCTCCGAAATTCAGGCGCACCTGGATATGGCCTTCGACTACATCAACGCCGGTCTGTGGGAAGAAGCCGCCGACGTCCTCTTGCGGATGATTAACGACGACGCCCCGACCTATCCCATGATCGTCTACGCTTTGGGTTATCTGGAATACCAGCAGGGCAACGAGGCCGAAGGCGCCGCCTTATACTGGCAGGCATCCGACATGCCGCGCGACTACTGTTTTCCGGCGCGGCTGGAGGAAATGCTCATCTTGCAGCACGCGCGCGCCCTGGCCCCGGAAGATGCTGTCATCGCCTACTACCTGGGCACACTCTACTACGACAAACACCGTTACGACGAGGCCATCGCCCAATGGGAATTTGCCGTGCAGCAGGCGCCGGCTCTCGCCACCGCCTGGCGCAACCTGGGCATCGCCGCCTACAACGTGCGCCACGACCCGCAGCGCGCCATTGACTGCTACGAGACCGCCTTCAAGGCCAATCCTCAGGACGGGCGCGTGCTGGCGGAACTGGATCAACTGCGGATGCGCACCGGCGTCCCGGCAGAAAAACGCCTGGCCTGCCTGGAGCAGCACCTCGACCTCGTGCGTGACCGCGACGACCTCTCCGTGGAACTGACAACGCTCTACAACCAGACCGGGCAGCCGCAGAAAGCTCTGGATTACGCGCTTTCGCGCCGTTTCCATCCGTGGGAAGGCGGCACCGGGCGCATCTCCGCCCAATTTGTGAGCGCGCACTGGCTGCTGGCGCAGGCCGCGCTCGACGCAGGCGACGCCGCGGGCGCCCTGGCGCACTGCGAGACGGCGCTGGCCCCCTACCCCGACACCCTCGGCGAGCGCAAACACCTGCACTGGTCGGACGCGCATGTCCGCTACACCGCCGGGCTGGCGAAACAAGCACTCGGCGACGCCGACGGCGCACGCGCCTCCTTCGAGGAAGTGCTGGCGGCGCAGGGCTGGTCGGCGGAACTACCGTACTACCGGGCGCTGGCACTCCGCGCGTTGGGCCGCGCCGATGAAGCCGAGACCAGCCTCAAGGAAATGCTCGAAAAAGCGACACGCCAGCTTGAAGAGCAGGCCAAACAAGGCTTCGCCACCTCCGTGCCGCAGTTCGTCTTTGCCGAAGACGACATGGAGACCCGCCGCCGCATCCACCTCACCTACGTCATCGGCCTGGCGCACCTGGGATTGGGCCGCAAAGTCGAAGCACGCGCCGCCTTCGCCGCCGTGCTGGAACGCGACCCGAATCATTTTGGGGCGGTCTTGGGGTTGCGAGAGTTGAAGTGATCTCGTCAAACGTCAAACGTCAATTGATGACGTTTGACCTTTGACCTTTGACCTTTGACCTTTGACGTTTCATTCCTTGGCTGAGAGCCTACATTTTCGGAGGTTGTATGCGTTTAGCAATCCTAGCCGACATCCACGGTAACCTTCCCGCGCTGGACGCCGTTTTGGCCGACGCGCGCGCGCAGGGCGTGGAGGGTTTCATCGTCGCCGGCGACTTGCTCATCGGCGGCCCGTTCCCGGTGGAGACGCTGGATCGGCTGCGTGGCCTCAACGCCTGGATCATTCGGGGCAACACCGAAACCTACTTCACCAACTACGACACGGGCGCCGCGCCGAAGGAATGGCAAACGTGCGCGCAGTGGGCCGCGCTCCGGTGGAGTCATGCCCGCCTGGATCGGGACGCGCTGGACTACCTAGCCGCGCTGCCCGACACGCGCGAGGTCGCGTTGCCGGGTGTGACGCCGATCTGCGTCGTGCATGGCTCGCCGCGCGGCCTCTCCGAGGGGATCCTCCCCGGCGGCGACGCGGAGGTTGCGCGGAAGTTCGCGCAGGCGCAGGTGGACGCGCCCCTCACCGCGCGGGACGCGCTGGCGCAGATCGCCGCGCCGACGCTGGTGTGCGGTCACACCCACATCGCCTGGCAGCAGCGCCACAACGGGCAACTCGCCCTCAATCCCGGTGCAGTCGGCGGGCCGATTGACGGCGTGCTGGGCGCGGAGTACGCCCTGCTCACCTGGGAAAATGGCCGCTGGACGTCGGACTTGCGCGTGGTAGACTACGATGTGGACGCCCTGTTCTCCGCCTACCACGAGCGGGGAATGTTGGCGTCCGGCGGCGCGATGGTGCGCGCCCTGATGCACAGCATCGAAACCGGCCAGAACCACGCCTGGTATCTCGTTCTCCACGCCTTCGACCTGGCGGCGCAGGCCGGCATCCAACACAACGGCGTCGTCCCCGACGAAATCTGGGAACGCGCCGCCGCCACCTTTGACTGGTCATGACCTTTTTCTCAACGGATTGAACGGATTTTAACGGATTTTTTCGTTTTAATCTGCTTAATCCGCTCAATCTGCTGACAAAAAACACGGAGGATACGCTATGCCCACCTACCACGCCATCCAATGGCTTGACGGGACGCTGCGCCTGATTGACCAGCGCGTGCTCCCTCACACGTTTACGCACATTGACTACCACGACTACCGCGAAGTGGCCGCCGCCATCCGCGACATGGTGGTGCGCGGCGCGCCCGCCATCGGCATCACCGCCGGGTACGGGATGGCGCTGGCCGCCCGGCGCAGCACCGCCGCCGACATCGTCACCCTGCGCAGCGATCTGGCGGACGCCGCCGTCGTGCTGCGTCAGGCGCGGCCCACCGCCGTCAACCTTTTCTGGGCGCTGGATCGCGTCCTCAAGCGCGCCGCCGATCCCACGCTGACCATGCTAGAGGCCCTCCGCGCCGCCGTGCTGGACGAAGCGCACGCCATCTACGCCTTCGAGGAAGCCTCCAACTTCCAGATCGGCCAGAACGCCCTCCCCCTTGTCCCCGACGGCGCCAAAATCATCCACCACTGCAACACCGGCCCACTGGCAACCGGCGAGTACGGCACGGCCCTGCGCGTCATCATCGCCGCGCACGAGGCCGGCAAGCACGTCCACGCCTACGTGGACGAGACGCGGCCCCGGCTCCAGGGCGCGCGCCTCACCGCCTGGGAGTTGCAGCAGCACGGCGTCCCGCACACCGTCATCGTGGACGGCGCCGCCGCGCACATTATGCGCACCGTCGGCATTGACCTGTGCGTCGTCGGCTGCGACCGCATCGCGGCCAACGGCGACACGGCCAACAAGATCGGCACTTACGGGCTGTCGCTGGCCGCGCGCGCCCACGGCGTCCCCTTCTACGTCGTCGGCCCCACCAGCACCATTGACTTCGACCTCCCCTCCGGCGACGACATCCCCATCGAAATGCGCGCCCAGGAAGAAGTCACCCGCATCGGCGACGTCCAGATCACGCCCGAAGGCGTCGTTGCCGCCAACCCCGCCTTCGACGTCACCCCTGCCGCTAACATCACCGCCATCATCACCGAGCGCGGCGTCATCTATCCCCCATTCACCGAGAACCTCGCCGCCCTTAAGAAATGATACGTAAAGCGTAAAACGTGAAACGTGAAGACCTGACTATGAAAGTCTCACGTTTTACGTTTTACAGTGTTACCCAAGAACATTAACAACATTCGCGAGAATCATATAGAGCAATAAGTTTTAGGGAAATCGGACAAACGAAATTGCACGACAGTCGACATGACACGGCGGCCAAGTTGGGTCACGCGATAGAGACGGGCATCTTTGACTTTGGCAATCAGCCCATGGCCGCGCAGCTTCGCAATCCAGCGCGACACTCGAGCACAGCGCTGGCGGGCAGCGGCGGCAGTCGCTGGAGCCTGTGGATATAACTGCGCTTGTAAGTCGCGATTGCGAAACCCGTTGATGAGATGTTCCCCGGCCAGCACGGCTCTAAACAGGCGCCAGGTTTCGACCGCCAACGGCTCAAAACGCGCATAGCGTTTGCCTTCTTTGATATGTGGCCGGCACAAGGCGTCCAAAGCCTGCACGCCTTCGCCTTGTAAAGGCACGGCCGCTAACGCGCGGAGGTAGCGTTGATTGGCCTGTTGTCCGACTTGATAACACCGCCAGAAGTTAGCGACGCCCTTGCCCATGCGTTGCCAGCGCCGGGAGCCATCGGGCGCACTCTTGGACACCTTGAACTCCCGCGCATTATTAATCGTCGTTTCGACGCGCAACACACTCAGTTTGTCATACATCTTGATGCT
>DAOUGD010000239.1:0-32378 GCA_034429475.1 Anaerolineae bacterium | reverse complement strand
CTGCTCATCAACGAAGGCTATATGATCGATCATTTCATCTCCGCCGGGCAGCTATTCGCGGGCGTTGAGGCGCTGGTGTTGGGCAACCCGCCGCCGGCGGTGAGCGCGGGCTGGTCGGTGCGGGTCATCGGCTGGGGACTGCTGGCCCTCGTGCTGGCGCTGTGTATGCTGCACGCCTGGAACATTTCCCGTCTGCGCGGCTGGCGCGAGCGCGCCCGGCAGTGGTCGCCGCTCAAGCGCGCGTGGGACGTGGCGATCAGCTTCATCATCCCCACCGTGATCTTGATAGTGGTCTTCACCCAGATCAAAGCCTTCTGGGGCGACCGCTTCAATCTGACCTACCAGCTCCGGGTGATGTTCCGCACCCTGACCGACATCAGCATCCTGATGCTCGTCGGCAGCGTGCCGGACTACGCGCAAGGGCTGGTCAAGCTGTTCTGGGCGTTACAAAAAAATGCCCACTCTGGTTGTTTTCCCCACGATTACCCTGGTTAACCTCGTCATGGTCGTGATTTTGCTCAAGAACGTTTCAAGTCGGTCATTATGAAAAGAACGCTAAAAATCATCGTTAGGATCATACTCGCGCTTTGCGTTGTGTTGGTCGCCTTTGGCGCGGTGTCCCATTACCTCTATTACGGGTCGCAGGCTGCGGAATTGCCCTGTCGGAACTTCGAAGACGACGCCAGGGCCGTCAACGTGGGCGGCTTCGATTTGTACTACCGCGAAATGGGGACGGACACGACTCAGACGCCGGTGGTGCTCATCCACGGCGGCCCCGGCCAATCCAGCCAGACGTTTAAGGATGGTTTCGACTTCCTGGCCGCGACACGCCGCGTCATCTTCTACGATCAGCGCGGCTCCGGAAACTCGCAGATCAAGCCGGGCGCGAAATTTTACACTATCGGCCGGCTCGTCGAAGAACTGGAATCTCTGCGCCGCGAGGTCATCGGCGCCGATCAAATGACCCTCATCGCCCATTCGGCCGGCGGCACCCTGGCCCTGCGTTACGCGCTGGCCTACCCCAACCGGGTAGAGAAACTGGTGCTGGTGTGCGCCCTGCCGGCCAATGGCGGGATGGCGGTTGGCGGAGTGGGGGTGGAAATGGTCGTCGCTGCTATGTATACCCTGAGCGGCGCCCTGCCACCTGCCGACCCACTTCAGGCTGACGCGGAATTCAATGATCTGATTTTCGAGACCAACATTGCCCGCCTCTATGATTCGAGCCGCACCGACTTGCTGCAAGGGACGGGCTACGCTTCCTTCGCCGTCAATCGTGACATTACCCGCTCGTCGCTGGGCGGTAACTTTGACGCGCGACTGGCGCACCTGACCTTCCCGGTCCTGGTCATCTACGGTAAAGCTGATGACAGCCCCTACACCGGCGCAGCGGTGGCGCAGCGACTCGCGGCCGCGCTGCCCAACACCATGTTGGTGGCGATGGAACACAGCGGTCACTGGCCGTATTTGGAAGAGCCCGCGACGTTCCAGGCTGCGATTAACGATTTTTTAGAACCATAACTATGAACCAGAAAACCAGACGTCATTTGATTATCTTTACGATTGTAACCATCGCCGCCGGATGGGTTGGCGTGTTGCTGGACGCGGTGGTGGAGACGCCGCCGGGACAGGGGGGCACGCTGGGAATGTTGGTCTTCCTCGTCGCGCCGTTTGCGGCGTCGCTGCTGCTGCGCGCGTTGGGCGGCGACGGCTGGGACGACATCGGCTGGAAGCCTAACTTTCGCGGCAATGGTGTGGGCTACGGGATCGCGCTGCTGGCCCAACCGGTGATGACGGCCCTCGTCCTCGTCGCGGGGGCGTTGACCGGGCAAACCACCTTCGCGGGGCTGGCGGCCAAAGGGGTGGGCGCGTTGCTGGCGACGGTGGGCGTGATGTTTGTGACCGATTTCTTCAAGAACATCTTCGAGGAGTTTGCCTGGCGCGGCTACCTCACGCCGCGCCTCCAGGCCGCCGGCGTGCCCGACCTGCGCAATCACCTGCTGACGGGCGCCGTGTGGGCTGCCTGGCACCTCCCGTACTGGCTGTTTCTGCTCGACCGGGCCACCTACCAGAACTTTACGACGGTCAGTATCGCGGTTTTCCTGCCGTTGAGCATCCTCAACATTCTCGCGTCCGCCATCCTGTACGGCGAGGTGCGGCTGCTGACCGGTTCGACCCTAGCCGCTATCGTCCTGCACAGCGCCGCCAACGCCGTGACGCTGGCGCTGCTTCTGGAAGATTTCGTTGCGGTGACCCCCGCCGCCGAAATCTGGTTTACGCCCGGCGGGAGCGGCCTCGTCGGCATCGTGCTGACCGCGCTGGCGGGGTTGGGGCTATACTTCACACGGGCACAGATTGCGTTTTTTCAAAGGTTTGAAACTTGAGGGTTAACAGCGAGTCCAGCGCGGTTTTGTGCGTGGTGTGCGTTTCACTGAGGCATTTCTGGATGGCAGCTTTGAAGGTGGCAAAGTCCGCGTAGTACGTGGAGTACAAACACTCTTTCTTGACAAACTTCCATAGGCGTTCGATCAAATTCAGATTGGGCGAATAGGCGGGGAGATAGAGCAATTCGATCTGGAGACTGACCGCCGCCGCTGCCACCAATGCACATTTCTGATAGCGCGCGTTATCCAGGACGAGGGTGATCGGCACATTCAACTGCAAGGCCGCCAGTTTGTAGAGCAGCGCACAAAAGCTCTCCGCGTTGATGTAGGTGTCATTGGTGATGGTAATGAGTTCGTGGGTGATCGCATTCAAAGCCCCCAAGACATTGAAGCGCTGCCGCCCGGCTGGGGCCTGGATAAAAATGCGGGTGAAGCACCACAAGAACCCCAAGAAGGGGGCCAGCACGAAGTGTGCCGCATCCACGAAGAACACCGCGCGCTGGCCGGCTTGCGCTGCAGCCAGGCAGGGTTCTAGCGCGGTGTGCACGTCAGGGTCCGCTTTGGCCGGGAGCATCCCCACCTTGCGGCACTTCAGCCCCATTTTCTTGAGGAAGGTGCGCACTTGGGTCGCGCTGCGTTTCACCCCGGTCAACTCGGCAATCTCGTGCGCGGCTTTCTTGATCGTCGCCGGCGGATGCTCCTTGAAGTGTTTTTCCAGGGTGGTTTGATGTGCCGCTAACTCGCTCTCTGGCCGGTAGTTGTCCAGCGTCTTCACCTGTTCCAGACCACCCTCGATGTACTCGTGGAAGCAATTGCGCACCGTATTGGGACACACCCCCGCCAACTGGGCGATCTGCGGGGTGGGGAGCTCATGCTTTTTCAACCACAGGATTTCCATTTTGCGTTGGACGCGCGGGTCGGGATGATGATACCGCTCGTAAGCGATGGCTTGCTGATCGGCTTCAGCAATGGTCAAGTGAATCATCGGACACCTCATAGGTTGGAATGGGACAGCCGCCAAGCAGCATAACCCAGCGTCCCAAAAACGCAATCTGTGACCGAGGCGAGTATATATCAATTTCGCACAAACCGGCGTATGCTGGCGGACAAGTGACACGTTGTCATTGGAGACCCACTATGACAGACTATCCCTTGAGTTTACAATCCGAATCCTTGATGCGGCACATGCAAGTATTGTGCAAAGACATTGGCCCGCGCCCGCCCACCTCCGAGCAGGAGCGGCGGGCGGCGGCGTATGTGGAGACGGCGCTGCGACGAATGGGCGTTACGGATATTCAGCGCCAGCCGTTCAAGAGCCAGGACTCGTTGGGGTGGGAGATGTTGCCCTCCCTGATCGCGGGCCTAGTTGCTACAGCGTTGGGCGGTCTGGGCGGACGTTGGGGCAAGGCGTTGGGCGGAGGCTTGCTGCTCGGCAGCGCGTGGAGCGTCCGGCAGTCGTTCCGCGTAAAGCCGCAGTTTTACCACAAACTGATTGCGCGCGGCGCCAGCCAAAACGTCATCGCCCGCATCCCGGCGGCGGGCCAGGCGCAGCGCACGGTCTACCTGGTCGGCCACCTCGACAGCCAGAAACAACGCTTCCAGTTTCCCACCTCGTCGCCGGAACTGATGCAACCCCAGACCAGTTTGCCGATAGCCTTGGGCGCGCTCAGCGGCCTGCTGCTGCTGGCGGAGGCGTTGCGCAAACGTCCGTCGCGGTCACGCTGGCTATGGGCGGTGGCTGCCGCTTACGTGTGGGGCGTCGGCGGCGCGATTTACGACGAGATGCAGCCGCACGTCGAGGGCGCGAATGATAACGCGACCGCCGTGAGCGTGCTGTTGGGGATGGCGCAGGCGTTGCGGGCGCAACCCCTGGAACATACGGATGTGGTGGTGTTGTTCACCGGCTGTGAGGAACCCGGTTGTGTGGGAATGGCGCACTACTTGCAGGACTATGCCCCCGCGCGCGACACGACCCTGTGGCTGGATGTGGATATCGTCGGCGCCGGCAACGTGTGCTACGTCACGCAGCATGGCATCACGCCTTTCGCCCGCTATGCACCTCACCCAGAGATGGTTGACCTGGCCGCGCGGGTGGCGCAGCAACATCCCGAATTGGCCGTGACCGGTAAGGCGATGACTGTAATTGATGAAGTCGCCAATCTCCGCCAAGCAGGCTACAAGGCGCTTCTGGTCAGCAGCTATGACGAAAAGGGGACGTTGCCCAACTGGCATCGTCTATCCGATACCCTGAGCAATATTGAACCGGAGACCCTGAGTCGCGCGGCCCGGTATGTTTGGGAACTCATTCAGGAAGTCAATCGTGATGCTGCGTAAATACTTTGCGGAAGTGATTGGAACGTTTGTGTTGGTGTTCACCGGCTGCGGCGCGATTGTCGTCAACGACCTGTATGGCGGCGCGTTGGGCCATGTGGGGATTTGTCTGGTCTTCGGTCTGGTGGTGATGGCGTTGATCTACGCGGTGGGCAATATCTCCGGCGCGCATTTCAACCCGGCGGTGACGTTGGGTTTCTTCTTCGCCGGGCGGCTGCCCGCGCGCGCGATTCTGCCCTATCTGGCAAGCGAGTTGGGCGGCGCGCTGGGGGCGGCGGTGTTGCTCAAGCTGCTGTTCCCCGCGCATCCCACCCTCGGCGCGACGTTGCCCGGCGACAATCTGGTCACGGCCTTTGTCCTGGAAGTCGTGCTTTCTTTTATCCTCATGTTCGTCATTTTGAACGTCTCAAGCGGCGCGATGGAGAAAGGCATCATGGCCGGCGCGGCCATCGGCGCTACAGTGATGCTGTGCGCTCTCTTTGGCGGCCCGATCAGCGGCGCTTCGCTGAACCCGGCGCGCTCCCTGGGGCCGGCGTTGGTATCAGGACAACTGGCGCATAGCTGGCTTTACGTCATCGCGCCTGTTCTCGGCGCGGCGCTGTCTTCGCCGACGTGCCGTTTTCTTCAAGGAAAGGAATGTTGTTATGTCTCAGAAGATTAGCTATAGTGAGGAATAGGATGGTTTCACCCATCATCAAAGTCATCACGACCAGCGGCAGTCTGATAACGATAGGCTTTGGGGTGTGGCGCTTGTTTGTCCCCAAACTATTGGATTTTCCCTGGTACGCCTATGTAATCATTGGTATGGGCGTCTTTTTATGCGCCGGCGGTGTGATGGGTATACTCACAAAAGCGTTGTGGTTGCTTCACACGAAGAAAACCGTGGGCGTGATCTTCGGTCACGAGACTTACGCCCCCCGGACCCAGGCCAGACCGCGCTACGCCCCTATGCTTCACTACCAAACGCCGTCCGGTGAAACGTATACGCTGACCTCTAAAATAGGTTGGGGTAAACCGTTCTACGAGATAGGTACAGAAATGCCCGTCGTCTACAATCCCTACAATCCGGGGAATGCCGAAATAGCCGACTTTCTAAATCTTTGGATGTTGCACGTTGGTTTGGTGCTTGAGGGCGCGCTATTGATGGCGACGACCGTGGTGTATGCTCTCACATTTTAGTCGTTGGAGAAGAATACTATGCGCTTGGAAATGATCACACAGACGCCGACCACCGCCGCGCGCCCCACGCCGGTCTTGTTCGTCCACGGGATGTTTCACGCGGCCTGGTGCTGGGCCGAACACTTCTTGCCGGCCTTCGCGCAGCACGGCTACACGGCGCACGCGCTGAGTCTGCGCGGGCACGGCGGCAGTGAAGGCCGCGAACGCCTGCGCTGGACGCCCCTGGCGAACTACGTTGCCGACGTGGCGCAGGCGGTGGATCAGATAGAGCGCAAGCCCGTCCTGGTCGGCCATTCGATGGGCAGGCTGGTCGTCCAAAAGTATCTGGAGTCCCACGAGATGCCGGCGGCGGTCCTACTCGGCTCCGCGCCGCCCCAGGGACTCCGGCGCGCGTCCCTGCGCATCGCGTGGCAAAATCCGCTAGCCTTCTTGCGGGTCAGCCTCACCCTCAACCCGTGGCATCTCGTCCGCACGCCGGAACGATACGGTAAGATGTTCTACGCCGCCAACTTTCCGGCCCAGACCTTGCAAACCTACCACGCCCAGGTGCAAGAGGAATCGTTCCGCGCCTACGTGGACATGCTCGGCTTCAACTTGCCGCGCCCGGAGAAGATCAAGACGCCGCTGTTGGTGCTCGGCGCGGCGGAAGACATGTCAATTTCACCTGCCGAAGTCGAGGCGACGGCGCGGGTATATCACACCCGCGCGGAGCTCTTCCCGGCGATGGGGCACGCACTGATGCTGGATACCGGCTGGCAAGCCGTGGCGCAGCGCATCCTGGACTGGCTCGACGAGGTACAACCATGAAAGCGATAAACAAACTTGCAGTCTGGCTTGACCCGATTCCCCCGGAACACCGCGCGCTGGCGGCGGCTTTCGATGCTGAAGCGCAGGCGTACTTATGGGAACGTATGTACGTGCCGATGGGCATCTTGGGCGCGATCAGTATGACGCTCTTTGGCGTGATGGATTGGCTGCTTTATCCGCAACACCTGGCGGCGCTGTTGGTGTTGCGTTTTTTCGGGCTGGTTCTACCTTATTCGCTCGTGGCGCTCATCGCGCGCTACGGACGGAGACGCATTAGTCCTTACTCTATCGGCTTAGGACTACAATTTGTCTTGACATTGGCCGATTGTGGGATGTTGGTGGTGGTTGACGATTGGACTGCGCCGTATTGGTTGTTGCTGCTGGTGGCGCTGATCTATGCGAACACGGCCCCCTGGCCTACCCCCTGGGGGTTAGCGAGCACGTTCGTGGTGACATTCGCGTACTTATTGGGGGCCTTGTGCTTCGGCCACTGGGGGCGAGACCTTGGAGAGCTTATATTTTACAATCTTTCGATGTTTAGCACGGCCTTTCTGGGCATCCTGGTCATTCACCGCCCGTTGCTCCACCTGCGTTGGCAGGACTTTCTGCGCCGGCACCAACTGGCCGCAGCGCAGGCCGAGCTTCAGAGCACGCATCAAGCTTTGCAGCAATACACCGCCGAGTTGGAAGCCAACAATGCCGAGTTGGATGCCTTCGCCCATACCGTCGCGCACGACCTCAAAAATCCCATTGCAGTGCTTGTCGGGTTTAGTACCTTGCTGGAGGCGCGCCTTCAAAAAATGCCGCCGGAAAAGGTGCTGGAGAATTTAAACCGCATCACCCTCACAAGCCACAAGTTGACGCGCATTGTGGACGAACTGTTATTGCTGGCGAGTGTGCGCAAAATGGAGCACGTGCAAACCGGGCCATTGGATATGCGCGCCATTGTCGCCGAAGCGCAGGAACGCCTGGCGACGATGCTGGCGGATAAGCAGGCCGACATCGTCGCGCCGGAAACCTGGCCGGTAGCCGTGGGCTATGCGCCGTGGGTCGAGGAAGTTTGGACCAACTACCTCAGCAACGCGCTCAAGTACGGCGGAACGCCGCCCCGCGTGGAACTGGGATATACCCCCCTGGAGGCAAAAAACACAAAACCTGATCCAGCATCCAGTATCCAGCTTCCAGCATCCAGTATCCAATTTTGGGTGCAGGACAATGGCCCCGGCTTGAGCGCAGAACAGCAAAGCCGTCTTTTTGCCCAATTCACGCGCCTCCACCAGGTGCGCGCCGAGGGTCACGGCCTGGGATTATCCATCGTCCAACGCATTGTCACCAAACTCGGCGGTGAGGTGGGTGTGGAAAGCGTGGTGGGTGAGGGTAGCCGTTTTTGGTTTACCTTGCCGCGCGCGTAACCTATTTTGAGGATATTAAAAAATGCACATCTATTGGAAAATCGCAATTTTGCTCGTGTTATGCGTAAGCGTGGTTCAGCCGCTTGCGCCGGCAGCGGCGCAAGCCGGCAGTTTAGCCGAGGGCGCATTGGAACCATGGTTGGATAAAAAGATGACCGCCTTGTTGGCGGATTACCACATTCCGGGCGGCGTGATTGCCGTGGTGCAGGATGGCGCGCTCGTCCACGCGCAGGGCTACGGGTGGGCCGATCTGGAAACGCAGACGCCGATGCAGGCCGATACGACGCTGGTGCGGATCGCCTCAATCACCAAGCTCTTCACCTGGACGGCGGTGATGCAACTCGTGGAACAGGGGCGTTTGGACCTAAACGTGGACATCGCCGCTTACCTGGATTTCGAGATTCCACGGGCTTACCCTGGGCCGATCACGCTGCGGCATCTACTCAGCCACACCGCCGGATTTGAGGATCGGAACATCCTCACCGGCGCGTTGACGCCCTACGCCGGCACACTGCGCGACGCGTTGGTAGCGTACATCCCCCTGCAAATCTACGCGCCGGGCGAGGTCATCGCCTACTCCAACTACGGCGCGGCGCTCGCCGGCTACATTGTGGCGCGCGTTTCCGGGCTGTCCTGGGAGGCGTATGTCGAGACGCACCTCCTCACGCCGTTGGAAATGCGCCGCACGACGCCGCGCGAACCGCTGCCGGACGACTTGCTGCGCGACCTGGCCGCCAGCTACGTCTACAATGGCGAGCAGCAACAGCGCAGCCCTTTCCTCTTCTGCGCCACCCCGCCGGACGGGGCCATCAGCGCGACGGCGACGGACATGGCGCACTTTATGATCGCCCATCTACAAGACGGTGCGTATGGCGATAGCCGCATCCTGCAAGAGACGACGGCCCGCCAGATGCATACGCAGCACTACACCCACGATCCCCTGCTGCCAGGGTACGCGCACGGCTTCGATGAAATGTTCCTCAACCACCAACGGATCCTCTATCACGACGGCGGGTGGGAAGCATTCGCCAGCATTCTGTGGCTCGTGCCGGAACACAATGTGGGGCTGTTCGTCGCCTTCAACGGCAGCAATGGCGGGGCGGCGCTGGGGGAAATCTTAGGCGTCTTTATGCGTCACTTTTTCCCCGAATCGCAAGCCATATCTCCGTTACCTGACGACGTCTTCCAGCCAGAGGCCGGGCGGTTTACCGGCTACTACCGGCCGGCGCGCGCTGCTTCCCATACCATCGAGCGACTGCTGTGGCTTCAGAACGCGGCCCGTGTCGCCGCCATTACGGAGGATACGGTGACTTTCGGAGGCTATGGATGGACGCAAATCACTCCCCGGTGCTTCCGCCGCAACGATAACTTCCAACATCTGTGTTTCCAAGAGGACGCGGACGGGCAGCCGTGGCTGGCCTCTACCGGCACGACGGACTACGTGCGACTGGCCTGGTATCAGACGCCGTCTTTCAATATCCTCTTTCTCCTGGTATGCACCGCAGCCTTTGTCTCGGCGGCCATCGCCTGGCCTCGGGCCGCCGGGCGGCAGGTTGTAACCGGGTTCCCGCTGGCACGAGGCGTAATGATCGGCATGGCGTGCGCGGGTGTGCTGACGCTATTGATCCTGGGTGCGCTGCTCTTGTGGGGCTCGGAAACGTTTGTCTATCACGTGCCGGCCAGTTACACGCTCTTGCAGGGTCTCCTGTGGATTTTCGTGGCTGCGGTTGTCGCCGTCGTTGTCTGTGCGAGCCTGGCCTGGGTGCGTCGCTCCTGGTCGCCAGGGTGGCTCGGCTACTATACCATCCTGGCAACCGTTGGCGTCGCCTTCGCCGCCTGGCTGCTGTACTGGCGCGTGTGGACGGTTGGCTAATTGCCGGGAACGAGGAATTCCAATTTTGCCGATAGGAGAAGCCCCATGAATCAATTCCGATTCAGTGTTGACTCGCCGCCGGGTCTACCGTGATGTATAAGGGCCACACGAACGCGCCGTCCCAGCCAGTACCGCGGCCCTACCTCAACATACCCGACATCATCCCGCTGGTCAACGGGCGCTGGGGCATCCCGCTGCTGCAAGTGCCGGTGGACTTGCTGGCGACCTCGGCGGGTGGGCAGAGCGCGCGAGCAGGGCGAGCTGGTCGTGGGGCTGGCCTCACTGGATCCCATGACCGAGACGGTGACGCTCGAAAACAGCGAGATATTTGCTATGCCGGGCCAGGCCGAATCGGCGAGCCTGCTGGTGGCGGGGGACTGCTCTGGGTAGGCGGGGGGGTGTTACTGTTCGCGCTGGCCGGCGGGGCGGGCTGGTGGTTCAAGAAGACCAAAGGTTAGATGAAGGGTAAAAAAACCGGCCCGAACACCAACGTGTACGGGCCGGGTTTCTTGTGGGATTACAGTCCCCACGTCCCCAACACCGGCAGGATATTGTACGCCGTCAGGTCTAACTGTAACGGCGTGACCGACACGTACCCCTCCATCAACGCGCCGACGTCCGTCCCCTTTTCGGGGATACCGATGGGGGCGTCGCCACCGATCCAGTAGTAGGGTTTGTGACGCGGGTCTTCGCGGCTGTCGAGCCGGCTGCGGTAGACCCGCGTGCCTTGCCGGGTGATGCGAATCCCCTTGATTTGTTCCTGGGGCAGGTAGGGAATGTTGACATTCAGCAACACGTCCGGCGGCAGCACCTCATTGCTAAGAAGCGCCTGGACGATTTGCCGGGCAATCGTCGCTGCGGGGAGATAGTCAATCAGCCCCAGGTGGTTCTCCGGCGAATCCAACGAGACGGCCACGCCCGGTATCCCCCCAATGACGGCTTCCATCGCCGCCGTCACCGTGCCGGAATAAGTTACGTCATGGCCCACGTTGGCGTTCGGATTGATGCCCGACACGACCAAATCCACCTTCTCTGGCAGCAGTCCCAATAACGCTAACGAGACGCAGTCCGACGGCGCCCCATCGCTGGTCAACGCGGTCGTCCCGTCGTTCAGGACCACTTCTTTGACGCGCAGCGGGCGATCCAGCGTCTTGACGTGCCCCGAAGCCGACCAGTTATGGTCGGGGGCCAGGATGCTGACTTTCCCCAGATCGCGCATCGCCTGCGCCAGGGCTAATAGACCCGGCGCCATAATCCCATCATCGTTGGTGACTAGAATGTGCATGGTTCTCCTTCAATATGACTTGATTTTCACACATGTGAACATTTTTGAATTGATGATACCCCCCTCAAGTTAACCCCAGATATACGCACGGTTAACGTCCTGTTAAATCTCGCTTTAAACAAACGCTTGCTTTCTCTTAACCAAACGTTAACAAGCCGTTGAAACGCCCTTAACCTGGGCGTGGTACGATGCAGATGAATCGAAAAACTACACTCAGGAGGAGTTGAAATGCGTCGTATAGGATTAGCAGTATTGGTATTGGTAGCTATGTTAGTGACCGCGTGTGGTGGCAGCACGCCGACCACCGCCCCCACGGCGGCCCCCACCCAGGCCGTGGCTGCAACCAAGGCTCCGGAAGCAACCAAAGCCCCGGAAGCAACGAAGGTCCCGGAAGCAACGAAGGCCCCGGCAGATGGCAATCACATCAGTGTGGCCGGTTCGACGACGGTGCAGCCGTTGGCGGAGAAGCTGGCGGAAGTGTTCGTAGCCGCGAACCCGGACGTGAAGATTGACGTAGCCGGCGGCGGGTCGAGCGCAGGCGTCAAGGCGGCCGGCGATGGCACGGCCCAAATTGGCACGGCGTCGCGCGAGGTGAAGGCCGAAGAACTGACCACCTACCCCGATCTGGTGATCTTCGAGATCGCCCGGGACGGCATCGCGGTGGCCGTTCACCCCGAAGTGCCCGTGGATACGCTGACCAAAGAACAGGTCCAGCTCATCTTTGCGGGGCAGATCACCAACTGGAGCGAGGTGGGCGGCGACAATCAGCCGATCACGGTGGTCTCCCGCGAGGAAGGCTCCGGCACGCGCACCGCCTTTGAGGAGATGGTGATGGGCAAGGACGTGAAGATCACCGATAAGGCCATTTTTCAGGACTCCAACGGCAAAGTGCGCACCACCGTCGCCAGCACCCCGAACTCCATCGCGTATCTCTCGTTCGGGTATCTGGATGACTCTATCGTAGCACTGGCCGTGGATGGCGTCGAGCCGACCGAAGCCAACGCGCTGAACGGCACCTACCCCATCGTCCGCCCGCTGAATATGGTCACCAAGGGCGAACCCGCCGGGGTGGTCAAGGCCTGGTTGGACTGGATTCTGGGCGCTGAGGGTCAGGCGATTGTCAAAGACCAGGGCTACCTCTCGATCCTGGGTGGGGGAGAAGCGGAAGCCCTCTCCGGTTCCATCAGCGTAGCGGGTTCGACGACGGTGCAGCCGTTGGCAGAGAAGCTGGCGGAGCAGTTTGTGGCCGCGAACCCGGACGTGAAGATTGACGTAGCCGGCGGCGGGTCGAGCGCGGGCGTCAAGGCTGCCGGCGATGGCACGGCTCAGATCGGCACGGCGTCGCGCGAGGTGAAGGCTGAAGAGCTGACCACCTACCCCGACCTGGTGATCTTCGAGATCGCGCGGGATGGCATCGCGGTCGTTGTCCACCCCGAAGTGCCGGTGGACGGCTTGACGAAGGATCAGGTGCGGGACATTTTCGCGGGCATCATCACCAACTGGAGCGAGGTGGGCGGCGATAATCAGCCGATCACGGTGGTCTCCCGTGAGGAAGGGTCCGGGACGCGCACCGCGTTTGAGGAGATGGTGATGGGCAAGGACGTGGCCATCACCGACAAAGCCATCTTCCAGGACTCCAACGGCAAGGTGCGCACCACCGTCGCCAGCACCCCGAACTCCATCGCGTACCTCTCCTTCGGGTATCTGGATGACTCCATCGTGGCCGTAATGGTTGACGATGTAGAAGCTACCGAAGCCAACGCGCTGAACGGCACCTACCCCATCGTCCGCCCGCTGAATATGGTCACCAAGGGCGAGCCGACTGGCGTGGTCAAAGCGTGGTTGGATTGGATTCTGAGCGCCGAAGGCCAGGCGATTGTCAAAGACCAGGGCTATCTGGCGGTCAAGTAGGAAATAAGAAATAAGAAATAGGAAATAGGAAATAGGAACCCTCCTATTTCCTATTTCCTATCCCTTCACTTTTGCGAGGCGGCATGAAACTGACTTACGCGATAGATCGGACGATTCGGTACTTGTTGTTGGGGATGGCGTCGGCGTCGGTGTTGATTGTGTTGCTGATTGCCGTGTTCACTTTTATGGAGGCGCTGCCGGCATTTCGGGAAATTGGCCTGATCAAGTTTATTTTTAACCCGGTGTGGCATCCCCTGCCCGACGACCCGGCGCACAGTGAGTACGGCATTGGCGGGATGATCTATGCGTCGGTCATTGTGACCCTGGGCGCGATCGGCCTCGGCGCGCCGTTGGGGGTGGGCTGCGCCGTGTTCCTGGCCGAAATCGCGCCCGAAGCCATCCACAAGATGGTGCGGCCGGCGGTGGAACTGCTGGCCGGGATTCCCTCGGTGGTCTACGGGCTGGTGGGGATGGTCTGGTTGGCGCCGCTGCTCCGCGACCTGTTCCCAGTGCCGGGCAACCAGGGGTTCGGCTTCCTGGCCTCGGCCATCGTGTTGGCGGTGATGATTCTGCCTACCATCATCAACATTGCCGAAGATGCCATCCGCGCCGTGCCCCCGGCTTACCGCGAAGGCTCGCTGGCCTTGGGCACTACCCGCTGGCAAACCATCGTCAATGTGATAATTCCGGCGGCGCGTTCCGGCATTGTCGCCGCGGTCATTCTGGGGATCGGGCGCGCGCTCGGCGAGACGATGGCGATGGTGATGGTCATCGGCAACTCCACCGAATTTCCCATGCCGCTGACGGCCAATCCGCTGACGATTTTCCTGGCGCGGGGGCGCACGCTCACCGGCAACATCGTGATGGGGCTGAACTACGCTGCTGGCACCCATCGCAGCGCGCTGTTCGCCACCGGCGTCGTGCTGTTCGTGATGATTATGGTCGTCAACAGCCTGGCGCGGATCATCGTCCAGCAATGGTCGCGGAAGGGAGCATAGGATGGCAATGGCAAACGAAGTTGTGGTAGAGAAGACGCGGACGCTGGCCGAGACGAACTTGCGGCAGCGGCATTGGGTCGAGCGGCTGGCCTTTGGCGGGCTGTGGCTGACTGGGGGCGTCGTGATTGTCGTCCTGTTCTTCGTCATTGGCTATTTGCTGTTCCAAAGCGTCCAGTTCTTCGTCGGGCCGGAGAACGTGCTGGAGGCCGTCACACTGGCGGACTCCAATGAAGCCGTGCGGGCACAAGTGGCAGAAACACCCGGCGCGATTGGGTATCTGTCGCTGGCCTACCTGGATGAGGCGACCCGCCCGGTGGCGCTCAACGCCGTCGCCCCCACCGTCGCCCACGTCACGGCGGACACGTATCCCCTGCGGCGCACGTTGTATATGGTCACGCTGGGCGAGCCGACCCCGGCGGCGCAGGCGTGGTTGGATTTCGTGCGCAGCGCGGAGGGGCAAAGCATCGTGGCGGCGGCCGGGTACGTCGCCCTGGCGGACGCGCCGGCGTACCAGCCGGCGGCCGCGCTGACCGGCGCATTGAAGCTGGCCGGCTCCACCACCGTCGAGCCGTTGGCCGAGAAACTGGCAGCCGCCTTCGCCCGGTATTACCCTGACCTGCCGGTGACGGTGGACGGTGGCGATTCGACGGCCGGCGTCAAGGCGGTGGGCAAGGGCAGTGTGGACATTGGGATGAGTTCCCGCGATCTCAAGGAAGTGGAACTCCGCCGTTACCAGGATTTGCGGGCCTTCCCCATTGGCTACGACGGAATTGCGGTGGTCGTACACCCCGCGCTGCCCGTATCCGGGCTGACGTACAATCAACTGCGCGATATTTACAACGGCTATATTCCCAACTGGGCCAAAGTAGGCGGGCCGGATTTGCCCATTGTGGTGGTGGGGCGCGAAAGCGGTTCCGGCACGTCCGAGAGTTTCGAGGCATGGGTGATGCGCAAGGATCGCTTGATGCAGCGCGGACTGGCGACCGGCGACATGCAGATGTGGTCGCAAGGATTTTGGGCCAGCGTGAAAGCCGTTGTCCGCTTTCTGACCGCCAAGCCGCTGCCGGGGATGGGCGGCAAGGGCGGCATCTCGACCACGATCATCACCACCTTCTACATGGTCATCCTGACGCTGGCGATTGCGACGCCATTGGGCGTGGGCGCAGCGATCTATCTGGTGGAGTACGCCGGGGAGATGGGCAGCCAGAGCGCGGGGATGAAAAAAGTGGTCGAAGTCATTCGCTTTGCGGTGGAGACGCTGGCCGGGGTGCCCTCGATCATCTTCGGGTTGTTCGGCTTCGCCCTGTTCGTCAGTGTGCTGCACCTGGGGCTTTCGATGCTCTCCGGCGCGCTGGCCGGCGCCTGCCTGATCCTGCCGGTCATCATCCGCACCACCGAAGAGGCGCTGCTGACCGTGCCGCGTGCTTACCGCGAGGGCAGCCTGGCGCTGGGCGCGACGAAGTGGCAGACGAACTGGCAAGTGGTGCTCCCCACCGCCATGCCGGGCATCGTCACCGGCGTCATCCTGAGCGTGGGGCGCATCGTGAGCGAGACGGCAGTGTTCTACGTGACGTTGGGTGGCAGCATCCACCTACCGCAGTCAGTAATGGATCAGGGGCGGACAATGGTGTTGCACCTGTACTCCCTGTTGATGGATGCCAACGCCCCCGCCCCCGCCATGGGCACGGCGATGGTGCTGGTCGTGACGATCACCGGCATCAATCTGACCATCAACACCCTCTCCCGCCGCATCACGCAGCGGATGCAGGGCAAGAGTTAGCCTATTTCACCGCCGAGAGCGCAGAGCACGCCAAGTTTTTTTGACGTTTGACGTTTGACGTTTGACTCATTTTCACCAGTATTGAGGTAAGATAACGTATGACCGCAACGATGTTAGCAGTGCAAGGATTTAGCCTGTACTATGGTAATTTCAAAGCGTTGGATCGGATTGAAGTGCAGATTCCGGCGCGGCAAGTGACGGCCATCATTGGGCCGTCGGGCTGCGGCAAAAGCACGTTCTTGCGCACCTTCAACCGGATGAACGATCTCATCCCGGCGGTGCGCACCGAGGGCAAGGTGTGGCTGGATGGCGCCAACATTTTCGACATGGATGTGGTGGCGCTGCGGCGGCAGGTGGGCATGGTGTTTCAACGGCCCAACCCCTTCCCCAAATCCATCTTCGACAACGTGGCCTACGGGCCGCGGATGAACGGTCTGCGCGACAAAACGAAACTCGGCGAGATTGTGGAGCGCAGTCTGCGCGACGCCGCCCTGTGGGACGAGGTGAAGGACGACCTGGATAAGTCGGGCATGGCGCTCTCTGGCGGGCAGCAGCAGCGCCTGTGTATCGCCCGCGCCCTGGCCGTCGCGCCGGAAGTCATCTTGATGGACGAGCCGGCCTCCGCCCTCGACCCCATCGCCACGCTGCGCATCGAAGACCTGATCCGCGAGCTGCGCCAGAAGTACACCATCGTCATCGTGACGCACAATATGCAGCAGGCCGCGCGCGTCTCGGACTACACCGCCTTCTTCTACACCGACGAAAGCCGCACCGGCATCCTGGTGGAGTTCGGCAAGACCAAGAAAATCTTCACCAACCCGGAAGATAAGCGGACGGAAGATTACATTACGGGGCGCTTTGGGTAATCAAGTAATGAGTAATGAGTAATGAGTAATAAGGGATTGGACTCATTTCCTATTACTCATTTCTTATTTCCGCAAAGGAGCACAATAGTGAACAAAAAGCGAGTGTTATTTCTCTGCACGGGCAATTCGGCGCGGAGCCAGATGGCGGAGGGGGTGGTCAACCACTTCCTGGGGGCGTCATGGGCGGCCTTTTCCGCCGGCACGCAGCCGGCCGGCCACGTCCATCCGCTGGCCGTGCAGGCGTTGGCGGAGTTGGGCATTGACGCTTCCGAGCAATGGAGCAAATCCCTGGACGGCTTTGTGGGGCTGGATTTCGACCTGGTGATGACCGTCTGTGACCACGCCGCGCAGAATTGCCCGACGTGGCTGGGCCAGGGGCAACTCGTTCACATGGGCTTCCCCGACCCGGCCGCCGCCGAGGGCGGCGACGCGGCCAAGATGCAAATCTTCCGCCAGGTACGGGAGGCAATCCGGGAGCAAGTGTTGCCGTACCTGAAGAATTGGACGCCGGCGCCGGCCGGGGGATTGACTTTTCAAGTTTGAAACGAGGAGAGGTAGCTATGACGAAACCGCGCGAGACGTTTGAACGCGAATTGCATCACCTGGAGGATCAGGTGTTATTGCTGGGCAGCATGGTCGAGGAGGCGCTGCTGCTATCCGTCGAGTCGCTCAAGCGGCGCGACCTCGAAAAGTCCCGCTGGCTGATCGCCCACGATACCGACATCAACGCCCGGCGCTACGCCCTGGAAGAAGCCACCTTGACGCTGATCGCTTTGCAGCAGCCGGTGGCGCGGGACTTGCGGGAACTGGCCGCCATCCTGGAGATCGCCACCGAGTTGGAGCGCATCGGCGACTATGCCAAAGGGATCGCCAAAATCAACCTGCTGATTGGGGAAGGGCCGCTGCTCAAACCCCTGATTGACATCCCGTTGATGGCGGAGAAAGCGTTGGCGATGCTGCGGCGCTCTCTGGACGCCTTCGTGCGGCGGGACGTGGATACCGCGCGCGCGCTCCCGGCGCTGGACGACGAGGTGGATGCCCTGTACAACCAGGTCTACCGGGAGTTGATCACCTACATCCTGGCCGACCCGACGTGCCTGGAGCAGGCCAACTACCTGCTGTGGGCCGCCCACAACCTGGAACGCGCCGCCGACCGGGTGTCGAATATCTGCGAGCGGATTCTGTTCACCGTCACCGGTGAGTTAGCAGAGTTCAATGGCGGCGTGACACTGCACACCTTCGTTCCGAAAGACTGAGTGTGTACTGGGGAGATCAAGGGGATGGCTGGGCTTCGTAGGATACGTTACGTTCTACATCCAGGGTAGTCGCATTTGGATATTTCCATCCCACTAAGGGGAAGATAACGGCTATATCAGCGATAGCTGCCACCACTGTGGGGATGGATAAGGTTTGTGTTCCCCACTTTGGCCCTAAAAATGCCCCTAATGCGATAGCCCTAGTTCTACATCAACTTGACACAATTTTCGGTATATGGTAATATAACCTAAAATCGCAGTTAAGTCATAAACCAGTTAAATATCGCTACGGAAGTCCCGCCGCCGCAAAGGGCCGGGAGTCTCGCTTTGGCGAGATCAGTCAGGAGCGCAGAGTTTCGCCGCTGTGCTCGCCCAATCGGGAATTAAGGGGGAGATACCTAAATAGGTATCTCCCCCTTTTTGTTGGCCAACATTGGGAATTAAGGGGGAGTGATGTCTAATCGCAGATCGGGCGTCACTTCCCTTTTTTGCTTTTAAATCTAGGAGTTATATGGACGCGCGCTTCATTGTTGTTACCCTGTTCCACCTGTTAGCCCTGGCCGTGTTGCCCACGGGCTTTCAATGGGTGCTGGCCACGGCCTTCCCGGTCGCGGCGCTGTTGCGCTACCAGAGACCCAATGACCAGGGCGAAACCACGCCCTACGTCCTGGGGTTGATCGGTGTGTCTTCCGCACTAGCACTGATCTACAAGGTGCTGGCCGTACTCTCCGCCGACACGCCCGACCCGGAAGGCGCAATGCTCTACAGCTTCGCCCTGTGGGCTTTGGGGCTGGCCGGCGTCACCTACCTGGGTTACCTCGTGTATGTCATCCGCTTCATTTTCTGGGAACGCACCGGCCCGCTATTTGGGCCGCGCGCGCGCAGTGAGGATGTCCTTGACCAACTCAAACGGCGTTGATTCCGACTTTGACCTGGTGCTGGATGCCGGGCAGACGACGCTGCGGGCCTACGTGACGCGCGCCCCGGACGGGACGTGGGTGGCGTGGGCGCCGTACTTCTTCCGCATCCTGCGCCGCCAGGCGCGGGCGCTGCGCTCGCACCTGGACCTCGCCGACGACGTGGTGAGCACCCTGTACGACCCCCGCGACGTCCGCAATACCGCCGCCGTCTACTCCCTCGCCAACGTCACCGATTGGGGTCTGCTCCAACTCTACGGCAGCCGCGCCGTCCACCCCGACCGCGACACGGCTCTGGCGCTGGCCGAGGCTGGTTCTGCCCGCCTGGTGACGGCGCTCAAAGGCCGCTACCGCAAGTCCGTCATCTCACCCCTGACTGTGCCGGAGGCCACGGCCTACTACTACCACTTGCTCAATTGCCGGCACGTCGCCGCCTTGTTAGGCCAGCCAGTGCGCCGGATGACTTCGGGGGCCGTCAGCACTGACGGGATCGGCCAACTCGTGGCCGCTGACGCCCAGGAACAACTGGAAACCATCGTCGCCGGCCTGGAAGATGTACCCTTTGCCATCCAGTGTACCTTAGCCCCGTATGCGGCCCTGGAAATCACCGCCTTACTGCGGGCTACTGCCGAGGAACTTTCGCGGTTCGCCAGCCAGGTGAAGGGCAGCGATAGCCTGAACATCTCCATCAGCCCCGGTTCCCTACTCACACCCTTGAGCGCCGTGATGCAGCAGAACGTGCGATCCACCGGCATCAGCCACGTCGAGCGGCGCACCGTGCTGGAATCCCAGGCTGAGGAACTGGCCGCCAGCCGCCAGCAGGCGCACGCCACCTGGAACCGCACCAGCGCCAGCCAGGAATCCTTTGCCGGGCACACCGACAGCAATTACCGCGGCGGCAGCCACGTCGAGGAACACACGGTTTCCCACGCCGAGGAACAAGTAGACTTACAGCGCGACTACACCGAGCAATACATCCAGCACAAGTCGTTCACGGGCGTAGATCAGGGCGCGCTGCGCACCCAGGACAGCCGCCAAGTACAGCAGACCGGCGACCGCCAAACCCACACTACCGAGACTGGCCAGTCGCAGACCCACGATAGCATTGACGAAAGTACCCAGGGGTATCGCGCCGGGAATGGCTTCCGCAACGAAAATCAGCAATATAGCTTCAGCGAGGGCGCCAATTTTGGCAGCAGCAAATCCTGGGGCGGCAGCGAAGGGTCAGAGACCACCCGCACTTTCAGCGAGGGCGGGGATCAGAGCCGGGACACAGACTATCACACTGGCGGAATGGAAGTTACCGGACGCCAAACCACCGAGGAGTACCGTACCGGCGGGCAGAGCGACGTGCGGGATACGCATTTCAACCACCAAACTGAAGCGCGCCAGTCCGAGAGCGCCGGGCTGGTCGCCATGGGATCGGGGGTGCAGGAAAGCGCCGTGGTGCAGGCGACTCACGGGGATGCGCGCCAGATCAGCGCCGCCGAGCGCAGCGGCGATAGCTACACCGAGCAAAACGTGGGGGAGATGAACCACGGCAGCGGCTACGACAACCGCGATACCGCATACGCCAACGCCGGGCAGAGTCAGGACGCCACTACCCGCACCTGGGGCGGCTCCGAAGCCACCTCCGGTTCCGAGTGGCGTAGCGGGAGCGGCAGCCGGCAAACCAACACCACCTACAACTACGGTGAGAACTACAGTGACCAGCACCATACCGACCGTGATACTGACCGCACCTGGCAAAGCCAGGTAGCCCAGGACAGCGATTGGCGGCAGCAAACTGCGGAACAAACCCAGGCCAGTCAACTGTATATGAAGTCGTATGCCGGCACTTACGACGAAACCGGGCAGCGGCAGGGGCACTTATCCCAACAAGATCAGATCGTCACCGACAGTGACGTACAGCGGACTACCGACCGCAACGAGTCCGGCTGGCGTAGCGAGGATCAGAGCGGTTGGCAAAACCGCCAATCCGCCGATCAGGGCGACCTGCGTTCCCAGCAGGAACAGTTGACCGCCGCCGACAGCTACGCCCGCAACCAGGCGGCTTCGCAAGGTGCGGAGACCGGCACATTTGCCGGCGCGTCCACCACCGTCACGCGCGGCTACGCCGGGCCATCCGGTGCGGGCCTGTTCATCGGTCTCGGCGTTTCCCGCCAGACGCTCAACGCGATGTACCAAACCCTGGCCAATCTGCTCGACCAGCAGGTGCAACGCCTGAACCGGGGACGCGACACCGGCTTCTTCCGCGTGCAAACCGTGTTGCTGGCCCCCGATGCTTTGACGTTGGAACGTCTCGTCGGCGCCGTCGTCTCTGCCTGGCGCGAAGAAGAAGTAGTCACCCCCGTGACCGTCATCACCGGCGATCCGGCGCTGTGGCACGCCGCGACCCGCTTTGTCTTCGACGAACGCCGCGAGAATAACCCACTACATCCCTTTGCGTTCCAACAAGGCATGACCAGCAACGAAGTTGCGCCGCTGGTGCATCCCGTGCGCGTGGAGGGCAAGGGCGGCAGCAGCGCCAGCCTCAAAGGCTGGCCGGATGTGCTGGGTCTCGACCGCAGTCCCGGCGAGATTGAGTTGGGCTTGCAGATTTCGCCCACCACCGACGCCACGACCGACCTGGTGGCCCGGCTCGCCCCCCAAGACTTGATGCACATGCTGATTGTCGGAGCTTCCGGCAGCGGCAAATCGAACAGTGCCATCTACCTGGCCAGCCAGGTGATCAATCGCCTGCGCGAGACCGACAATGGCGATCCACTGCCGATGCCCACGACCGGACCGCAACAGGTCTGCGTGCCGGACGGCCGTCCGGCATTGGGCGTGACCGTGTTCGACCCGACCGGCGAGTGGCGGCGGTTGGCGCACCTGGTGCTGCCCACCGAGTTCCGCTTTATGTCTCTCACCGACCCGGATTTCCACGGCCTGCATTTCAATCCCGTGGCGATTCCGAGCGCCTACATCGAACCGGCGGAGTGGATCGGCATCGTCGCCAAACGCTGGGCGCTGGCGTATGCCACCGGCGCGACTGGAGTGGCGCTAATGCGCCGATCTTTGCGCCAGCTCTACGAGTCCCGCGACGTGTTCCGGTATCCGGCTCAGTCGCAGCAACTCACCTTGTCCGATCTCTATGCCCAGGCGCAGTTAGTCTTCGCGGAAATGGTCAAGAACAAGCAGGTGGACAACATCTCCCCCGGCGTGCTCAAGCGTATCCTGGACAAGATGGAGGAGTTTGCTCCCGGCGGCCTGCACTATGCCGCCTTTGGACAGCCAGGGCAGATCAACGTCGCCGACTGGCTGTGGCCCTACGGTGTGACCATCCTGGAAGGCGACTTCGGCGATGATGAAATGTTGAAATCCTTTGTGATTGGCTTGCTGGGGATGGCGACGTACCAGCACGCGGCCAATCAGTACAAGGCCACCATCAAGCAACAAGGCAGCCTGCACCCCCGCCGGCATTTGCTGGCCTTTGAAGAAGCTCACGTCATTATGAGCGGCGGCGACAAGACTGAGGCCGAAGCCACCGTCGAAAAGACGGCCAGCCTGTGGGACAACATCGCCGACCGGGGGCGCAAGTATGGATTGTACGCGCTGACCGTAGCCCAGCATTGGGAGGGCTTACCGGATGGCATCGTCGGCTCCGCCAAGATCGTCATTGCCCAGGGGGTGAACACCCTGAAAGATGCCGAAACTGCCGCCGCCGCGCTCGGCATCCGACCGGGGCGCAGCGCGATGGACGACGTGACGCAGGTACTTGACAAGCTGTTGGATATGCCTGTTGGCGCGGGGATTTTCAAGCGGAAACGCTTGCCCAAACCAGCCGAAGAACGCCAAAAGCCCGTGGCGGTGTTGTTCCCCGACATTTCGGGCATCGAACCGCCCACGGATCGCCAATTGGATACGTTGTTACAGAACGCGGGCAGCATTGCTGCGCAACAGCGCGCTACCTGGGCGCAGGTGCATACGGCGTTACAGCCGCAAGTGGACGGGCTACTGAAATAGGAGGTAGGAAATAGACGGCAGGATGCAAGCGGTAAGAAATAGGATGAGACCCGGAAAATGGGGCTTAGTCATATTGGGAATGTTGGCCGTCGGATTACTGTTAGCGGCGTGCGCCGGGCTGGCGCCGGCGCGCGTGCCGCCGTCCGGTTGGGCCACATCGCCGTTAGTGGTGGCGACACCCACGCCAGTGGCCGGGCAACTTACCATTACCGGGGCGCAGCGGGTGGAATTGATCACCAACGAGACTTTTACTACGACGCCCGTGGGCACGAGCTTCGTCGTGGTCACCGCCACGCTACAAAACACCGGACGTTCTCCATTGGAATTAGGAGTGGGTGAATTAGTGCTGCTGGATGCCGCCGACACGGCATTCCCCCGGTCACTGCACGCGGAGTTTGTCCTGCGTACCGGCGGTGGCAACACGCTGCCGGCCGCTCCCCTTCCGCCGGGCGCTATCGTGACTGCCGTCCTGGTGTTCGATGTCGCTACCGTGCAAAGCCCGGTGCGCCTGGCCTGGCGTTATCCGCAAGGCTTTCTGGTTTCGTTGCCGCAGGAGTTAGATTGATGGCGAACCCACCGGTCAGACTGAGAGTATTGTTGGCCGCCGTGGACGAGGCCGCCGGCGACGCGCTCTGTGCGGAAATTCAAGGCACTCCCCATGTGCGCGTCGTGGGCGGAGTGTGGCAGGCCGATAAAGTCGCCGAGGGGGTCGCGGCGTTTGACGCCCAGGTAGTGCTGCTGCCGGCGTCCTTCCCGGAATTGCCGGATGTGGCTGTATCGCAGTTGCGCTATACGACGCCGTCGCACGCCCACCAGGTGTTGACCGCCTATCAAGCCACCTTAAGCACACCATCAACGCAGCGCCCGTCCCCGGCTGTCCAACGCCCCCCGGCGCCGCCACCAGTGCCCCCACCGGCAGCGCCGGTGCTGAATTTGCCACGCCGTGCGCCGACATTGCGCCTCGGCTTGTGGGGCGTGCGCGGCGGCGTGGGCGTCTCGACCGCCATTGCGCTGCTGGCCCGCGACCTGGTAAAAAGTGGGATGCGCGTGATCGTTTTTGATGCGCCGCGCCGCGGTGACGTGGCTTTGTACCTGGACGGGACGCCGAGCGATCAACCGCAAACCATCCAGGGCATTATGGTCTATCCCGGCACGCCGACCGAAGAACTGGTGGCGCCGTATACCGCCATTCTCATTGATGGGGGCCGGGAACGCGGGAATTTCAATGCGCGCTGGGTGCAGGTGACCACGCCACTCAAAGAGAACGAGCTGTTGGCATTGGTGGAGGGCCGCTAATTTGGTCATCTTAATCGTGGGCATTGTCGGCGGGGTGGGCGCAACCACTCTAGCGACGGAAATCCTGAAAGCCGGCGGGGCAGCCGTGGGCCTGGACCTGGCGGACGGTAGCCTGAGCGGGTGCGTAGACCGAAAAATGTATCCGCTGGACGCCGCCATTTTCGCCCGGCGCCCGCGCCCACAGATCATTGATGAGATCGTCGCGCAGCGCCCGGTACTGCTCTGGACGCTCGGCTGCCAGACCGCGCCAGATACCGCTTGGGGCTTACTCCGCGAAGTGGCGCAGCGCACCAGCCTGGTCATTGACGGCGGGCTGAACCCGGCGGAACCGGCCTGGCAGTTGGCCGATGTGGCCCTCGGTGTGAGCCGCGACGGCGAGAACGCCAACGTCATAGTACGCTGGCACGAGCTACAGCTTAAACGTGTGCATCCCGAACTACGCATTGTCAGCGGCCAACTCAAAGCTGCCGGCGCCGCATTAGCCGCCGAACTGCTGCCGCGCCCGACACCGCGCTGGCAGTTCGCCTGGTGGAAGCAGAGTTAGGGGTTGTGGGTTACGGGTTGAGGGTTAAGGAGACTGAGTGCTAAGTGCTGAGTGCTGAAGACTGAGCACTGAACACTGAACACTGAGGACTTTGGACTTCGGACTTTGGACAGGAGAGGGAGCAATGAAACGTTCGTTACAGTTTATCTTGGGATTGATATTGGCCGGTCTGGCCTTCGTGGGCGTCATCGCCTTTGGATTTCTAATGCGGCCCACCACCTATGATGTGGCTGTGGTGATGGCTGACATGCCGCCATATACACAAATGACAGCGGAGATGGTTGCGGTAGACACCCAATCGGTGTCCGGCGCAATTGCCGACAAGTACATCCTGGCTGAAGAATGGCAGGCAATGCTGGCCGCCGGGATGGTCGTCGCGGTCGAGCCGCTGCACACCGGCGAACCGCTGTTGCGCGAAACCATTGCCACCGGCGAGAACGCCTACAAGGTGCGCCGCCTCGCCGTGGCGCTGACCGACCCGGATTTGACAGTGCTGGCCGTGCCCGTAGACGCCGACACCATGCCCGCGATCTACGCCGGCGATGCGGTCGCGCTGTTCTTCAGCGCGGGCCAGTTGCAGGTGCAGGAAATCACCACTGACGTGATTACCGTGCTGCCAGCTACCGTGAATGCGCCGCCGGTCTTGCAGCAGCCGATCATCCGGGAACAGGCGGAAGCCTTCACCGATACGGCCCACCTGCGCCTGCCCCTCACCAAGCGGATTGCGGAAGGGTTGGTCTACCGCTTGAATCGGGAACTGACCGAGAACCCCAACTACGGCGCCGCCGGCGCGGAGAATGAGCCGCAGTACATCGAAGGGGCAGTGACCAGTATTGATGTTGTCGTTCACGTAGACGTGGCCGAGTGGGTGGCCTATGCCCTGGCACACGGCAAGGTGCAGTTGGGCGTCTTGCCCGCCGTCGCCATTCCGCAGTTGCAGGCCGGGACGCTCACGGAAAGCCAGGGCGTCACCTGGTCGGATGTCGAAGACATGTTCTTTGAGCCGCGGATGCAGGAGTTGCAGGCCGAACAGCAAAAAGCGTTGGAGGGCCATCAGCCCACCGCCGCCACGGCACAACCAGTGACGCCGATGGTCACACCGGAAGCCGCTCCGGTGGATCCGGCGGCCGTCCCCACACAGCCCTGATCAGGAGCATTGCCTATGTGGAATCCCGCGAATCCCACTCCGGCGGCCCCAGCGCCGCCCACCGGGGATACCGCCCTGGGGGTGGTCATTGGCTACTCCGGCTGGCAGGACATCTCGTTGATGACCCAGGCGCTGACGCAGGCCGGGATCAATATCCTGGCCCTGGTCAGCGACATCACCAGCCTGGCCGACCAGGCGCGCAGCTATCGGGCCGACTGCATCCTGTTTTCGCCCACGCTGCCGGGGATGAACCCGGCCCTGATCCAGGAGTTGCTGGTCAATGAAGAACACGGCATCGCCGCCGTGGGGTTGATCCCCGCCGGCTCGACGTATGCGCCGGAGTATCAACGCTTTGGGATGAAGGGCTTTGTCACCACCCCGCTCGACGCGGTGCAGGTACAACGCCTGCCCGACATCGTGCGCACCAGCGTGGACGCTGCGCGCAGCGAGCGCGCCGCCCGTACCTTCACCCCCATCACCGCGCAAGACGCGCTGGCGATCCTGGATAGCGGCGGTTGGCAGCAGCAGAGCATCGGCGTCTTCTCACCCAAAGGCGGCGCGGGGAAGTCTACCGTGTCCATCAACCTGGCGTGCGCCTTGGGGACGATTGCCCAACGCCCTACCTTGTTGATTGACGGCGATATGAGCCGCGCTAACAGCCACGTCTTCTTGGGGATGGAAATGGACCAGGTGCCGCAGGCTAACCTGTTCTCATTCTACGAGCGCGTGGTCAGTGAAGGGGCGCGGGTGAGCCGCTACGTGGTGCGCGCCCAGACGCTGCAAATGCACGTCCGCCCGTACCAGAACAAGCTGGCGGTCTTGCCCGGCATCCCGCAGATGCACATGGCCGGCCTGCCGGAGTTCACCGCCGACCCGCAGCGCACGCTGGACATCTTTGCCGATCTCCTGCGCGAATCGCGCGGCTACTACGAGTTCCGCGTGGTGGACATCGGCCCGGACTTCAATATGCCCATCCATTGGGCGGCGCTGTCCAACGTGGACACCGTGTTACTCGTGGTAACGCCGGAACGCACGGCGCTGAGCGACGTGCGCAATATCTTACCGGCGCTGGAAAAAGCCTTCGGCACGTTGCAGCGGTTCCGCATCGTCCTCAACGGTTTCGACGAAGCTTTTGGGATTGCGCCGAAGGATGTCGTTAAATACCTCGGCGGCAAAGTGCCTGTAGTGGCGACGCTGCCCTGGGACCCCAACGCCGCGCGCCTCGCCATCAACCAGGGGCAGCCGTTGACGTTACAGAAGCCCCTCACCGAGTTGGGCGAGGGCTTAATCAAGCTGGCGGCGACGTTCTATCCGCCGCTGGAAACCTTGCTGCGCAAGCGCCCGGTGAAGAAGGGCGGTTTGTTCAGCAGGGTTAAAGACACCTTTGTGAGTTAGGAGTAAGCCGATGGGCAATCACTATTTGAGTATGACCATAGGTAAACGAGATGTGCTTTTACCTTTGCGCTGTCCGGCGACGGAAATGGACAATGAAAACGTTACCTATTCCGTGCGACTATGTCTGGACGGGGAACAGATCGGTGAGCACCGGGAATGGCCGCGAGTGCCAGGAGTCGGGGAAAGTTACACGGCGCGCGCGTTAGGATTAGCGGCCGAGGCTGAATTCCCGCTATATACCGTGCAGGCCGTGGTGGGCGATGGCAAAGTGGGATGGAGCACCGATTGGTACGTATTTCTCCAACCCGTGACCGCGCCGCCCGCGCAACAGGCGCAGTACCGCGCCGTGATGCAACCGGCCTGGGACGCCGGCGCTGAAGAGCGCGCGTGGCAAGCATCCGTGCGCCAGGAGTGGATGGACGCTGAAGCCGCAGAGGCGGGGGGTGCTGATGGGACTGCCCTTTAATCAAACCCGCCCGGCCGGCCCCGGCTTCTCGCCGGCGGCCGCCGCCATTGCCGCGCAAGTCGCCAAGCAGCCGGTCGCCGACCGTACCGCCGGTCTGCTCACCGAGGCGCGCAGCCGTATCCAGGGCCAAATGACCCCGGCGCAAATTGACGATCCCAGCACTGAAGACCTGCATACGGCGGAGAACATCATCCGCCCCCTGGTCGAGACCGCGCTGGCGCAGGCCCGCGCCAATGGGGAGACCGTCACCGTCGAGGCCGGCACACTGGTGCGCGAAATGATGGACAGTATCTTCGGCTACGGCCCGCTCGCGCCCTATCTCAACGACGAAGCCGTCGAGGAAATCATCTGCAACGGCCCGTGGGACATCTGGCTGATCCACGCCCAACAGGGCAAGGTCAAGACCGCGGCGCGCTTCCGGGATGGCCAGGAACTGCGGCACTTCGTTAACCGCATCGCCGGGGGGCGCGAGATCAACCGCGCCAAACCCAAGCTGGACGCGCAGCTGCGCGACGGTTCGCGGTTGCACGCGATTATGGAACCCCTCGTGGCCAACATCCCGATGGCCGTCACCATTCGCCGTCACCGCCTCGTGGCGCGCACGTTGACCGACCTGGAACACCTCGGCACGATCACCCCGGCGGCCAAAGCCTTCCTGGAACTGGCGGTGCAGGCGCGGCTGAATGTCGTCATCGCCGGGGGTACGGCCTCCGGCAAGACCAACTTCCTCAACGCGCTGGCTAACGCCGCCAACGAGGGCGACCGCTTTGTGACCGTCGAGGACACGCCCGAAATCCAGATCACCAAGCCCGACGTGGTGCAGCTCACCACCCGCGACCAGGCCGAGGAAGCCAAGGCGTTCACGATGGCCGATCTGGTCATTGAGGCGCTGCGGATGCGCCCTGACCGCATCATCACCGGCGAGGCGCGCGGCCCGGAGATCGTGGACGTGCTGGCGGCCGCCAACACCGGCCACGATGGGCAGATGCTCACCATCCACGCCAACTCCACCCGCGACATCATCCAGCGCATGGAGACCATGTACTTGATGAAGGGTATCGAAGTCCCGACCATCGCCGTGCGGCGGCAGATCGCCGACGCTTTTAACCTGGTGCTGTATCTCAAGCGCGTGCTGATCGGCAACGTGCAGCGGCGCTTTGTCACCGACATCGCGGAGATTTCGCCATCGCAGTATATGGAAGGCGACCGGGTCATCGTCCAGAGCATCTTCGAGGACAAGGGCCACGGGATGGCCTGGACAGGCTACTTTCCCGAACGCCTGGCCGCCGTGATGAAGGAACGCAACGTTCCGCTCATGCAGAGCTTCTTCAGGAGATAGCTATGGATCCCACCTTACTGCTTCCCGGTTTGATCGGCGCCGCCGGTATCTTTCTGGCGTTTGCGGCGCTGGTGTTTCCCCGCACCACGCGCCTGCAAGCCGCGCAACTCGGCCCGCTGACGCGGCTGCAACAGCGGCTATCCGCCGCCGAATTGCCGATCAGCGCCAAAGAGTTTGCCCTGACCTGCGGCGGTGGAGTGTTGGCAGTAGGCCTCATCGCCGTCATCGTGGGCACGCCCGTGTTGGCGCTGGTCGGAATGGTCATCGTCCCGCTGCTCTTGTGGCAGAGTCTGGAAGGTAAGCGCGAAGCCTTCAAGAAGGCGTATGCCGAATCGCTGGCCGAAGTGGTGTCGTTGATGCGGGAGGGCTTTGCCGCCACCGGCGCGCTGCGCGACGCCATGCGCAACGCGGTAGACAACGGCCCCGACCCCGCCGCCGCCGATTTCCGCGAAGCCGCCGGCCGCCACGATTTGGGCGAAGAACTGGACGTCGCCTTCGCGCCCATCCTCGACCGCCGCCACGACCCGTACCTGAATATGGTCGTCGAAGCCCTGACGCTCAAGGCGCAGCAGGGCGGCAACGCCGGCGAGGTCTTGCTCGGCCTGGAGAATATGATCCGCGAGCAGACCGCGCTGCGCAAGGAGATCGCCGCCAAGCAGAGCCAGGCGCGGTTGGAAGCCATGATTGTCAGTCTCGCGCCGGTGGGCTTCTTCCTGCTCGTCAAGGTGGCGCCCTGGATGCGCGAATATGAAGGTGGGTTCTACTCCACGACCCTGGGCCAGATCGTCGTGCTGGTCGCAATGGTGTTCTCGGTGGTGTCCTACGTCCTGAGCCGCCGCATGGCCAGCAAGGGGTTGGATTTGGAAGTCAAAGAAATTCCCGTGGGAACCAGGAGCCATTAACGATGTCTACCCCCATGATTTTACTGTTCGCCTTAATCGCCGCTGGCGGCGCGGCCTTGACCGTCAATGCCTTAGCCCCGCGCCGCGCCCGGGTGCAGTTGCTGCAAGCCGATGACCGGCCTTTGGCCGACCGGCTGTTGACCACGTTCTTTGTCCCGGCGGCCCAACGGCTGGCGCGCATCGGGCGGCGGGATATGCAAGCCCAGCAAACCGACCTCGCCGCCCGCCTGGCCCAGGCCGCGTATCCGCCCCCGTTTACCTCACCGGAAAATGTGCTGGGTTATCAACTGCTCACCGCCGCGATCTTCGCCGGGATGGTCGGCTTGTTCGGCCTAGTACTATCTTTGCTGGTCGGCGCAGGAGCGTTGGGCTTTGTGTTGCCCCTGGCGTTGGGCGTCGGCGCGCTGGGCTTTGTGATGCCGCAGAAAACCATCAACAACGCCATCGCCCAACGGCAGGAGCAATTGACGCTCGACGCCGCTTCCACCCTCGACCGGCTGGCGATCTACGTCGCCGCCGGCTACGCCTTGCCGGTGTCGCTCCGGGATTTGGCGCAACGGCCGGGCGGCGCGTGGATCGCCGAGATGCGCCAGATCGCCGGCGAGTACGCGGTCACCGGCGACTTTCCCGCGGCGCTGGATCACGCCGGGGAACGCAATGGCCGCCTGCCGGAAATCGTGCGCGTCACGGAACGGCTCAAGGCCGCCTACGAGATGGGCGGCGGGGGGATTGCCCAGACGCTGCGGCGGATGTCCCAGGACGCTCGCATCCGCATCCGCCTGATCCTCACCGAGCGCGGGTACAAGAACGCGGTAATGATGGTGATCCCCGCCTTCTTCGCCATCATTGCCATCGCGCTGATCCTGATTGCCCCCGGCGCAGTGCAGATGATGCAGGTGTTGGGGGGGTAACGATGAGCAGTCAGGCTAAGTTGGCCGCGTTACAGGCGGGGGGTTTCCGGTTGGCCAGTGTCGAACCGGAGTTCCCCTACCGGGAGAATACCACGCCGTTCATCCTCGTGACGCGGGAAGGGAGTCTCCATCTGGCCCAGACCATCACGGACAAACGCCGGTTACTTGACCGGTGGCGAGAGGGGGACGTGCTGCTGGCGGTGTGGCCGCGCCAGCGGCGCAGCGAGGTGTTCATCATTGAGGATTTACCTGCGGTCACGTTAGCGTTACGGCAAATCGGGCGGTAAGCCGTCCGGTGGGTCCATCATTTTTTTAGCCAAAGGAGAACATAGATGTTACGCAAGCAGAATCGGCAAGGGCAAGGGTACACCGAATACGTCGTGATTTTGGCCGCCGTGCTGGCCATCGCCGCCATCGTGGTGGCGACGATCCAGCTCGTCGGGAACGTCTACCAACGGCAGCAAGGCCGCATCAACGCGCTGCCGTAGGGGGTGGACGATGTTACGGTGCGCGTGCCGCGGGCAAGCCTTCACCGAGTTCATCATTGTGTTACCGGGGGTCTTGCTCTGTACGTTGTTGATTTGGGAGTTCGCCTACTTCTGGTGGGCGCGCACCATCGTGTCCACGGCCACCTTTGAGGGTACGCGCCAGGTGGCTGTGGGCCGTTCCCCCCAGGAAGGCCATGCCGTGTTTCGGAGCATCGTAGAAACGGGATTGGGGCAGATGTCCACCCAACGCGAGTTCCAGCGCCCATTCCATCTGGAGATTGATCGCCAGCGTCGCTCCATCCAGGGCACGACCCGCGTGCCCTATCGCTGGCCCTCCGGGTTGGGCGCCCTGATGGGCGGCGGACTGCACCTGGACTTACAAGCCCGCGCCTTTTTCCGGCTGGAAGAGTTCTACCCCGGCCCGCCGGACACGTTTGAGTGAGATAACCGATGCTACGGAAAAGACGCCCCGGACAAGGGTATGTGGAATTCATCATAGTGTTGCCGCTGCTCCTCTTGCTGGTGGCCGGAGTGATTGCTTTCGGGCAGGCGTTCTACGTCAAACTGGCGACGCAGGCCGCCGCCTGGTCCGGCGCGCGCCACGCCATCGCCACTGTCAACGGGCAGCGCGGGGTGTGGCAGGGGTATACCGCCCCACGCTACACGCTGGCCGGCTTTGGCGTCAACCCGGATACTGCGCAGGTGACGGTCGCAGCGGATGTGTGGGGCCGCGGGACGAATGTGCAGGTGCAGGTGTGCTATCCCGTGCCCGCGCCGCCCGTGCCTTTCGGCGACCGACTCATCCCGACGAACATCTGTTCCAAGACGCTGATGCCCACCTACAAGTGGAAGGCCAAGTGGTGAGGGGGCAAGAATGAGGGGGAGA
>DAOUGD010000238.1:0-8389 GCA_034429475.1 Anaerolineae bacterium | reverse complement strand
CCCCTCTCCCCCTCTCCCACTCCCCCTCTCGATCTCGCCACCCTCATCCAACAAATCCAGCAGCCACCCATCGAGCGCGTCGGTGTCTTCGACCTGGAGAGCTTCTATCCGGCCAAAGACCGCTTCACGCTGGCGCTCACCCTCAACAACCTCGTCGCCGCGCCGGGCTTTGCGCTGTGGCGCGAGGGCGAGCCGCTGGACATCGCGCGGTTCCTCTACGCGGAGGATGGTCGCCCGCGCGCCACGGTCTTCTATCTGGCGCATCTGCCGGAGGAACAGCGGCACTTTTTCGTCACGCTGTTTCTGGAAGAGCTGCGCAGTTGGGTGCGCCATCAAGCCGGGACGCGCACATTGCGCGCGCTGCTCTATTTCGACGAAATCTTCGGCTATCTGCCGCCGCATCCGCAGAATCCGCCGCCCAAAGCGCCGCTGCTGGCGCTGCTCAAGCAGGGGCGTGCGGTGGGGATGGGTGTGGTGCTGGCGACGCAGAATCCCGGCGACCTGGATTACAAGGCGTTGAGCAACATCGGACTGTGGGCGGTGGGCGCGCTGCGCACCGACCGCGACAAGCGCCGCGTGCTGGAGGGGATGGAGGGCGCGATTGCCGAAGCCGGGCTGCGCGTCCCCGACATCGAAGCGGCGTTGAGCCGCCTCAAGCCGCGTCTGTTCCTGCTCCACGACGCCCGCGCCGACGAGCGCGACGCCACCCTGCGCTTTTTCTACAGCCGCTGGGCCATGGCCTACCTGCGCGGCCCGTTGACGATTGCGGAAGTGCAACGGCTGGTGACGCCGGTGGCGGTTTCGTTTGGGGCGTCGGCGGCGGGGACGGGGACGGGCGCGAGGACGGGCGCGAGGACGGGCGCGAGGACGGGCGCGGGGACCGCGCCCCTACGGGGGGGGCGGTGGTGGCCCCGCAAATGGCGCAAGCGGGGACGGGCGCGGGCCCCGCGCCCCAACGGACGGGGCAACCTCCCGTCACCGATCCCGACATCCCGCAGGCGTTTTTGCCGGCGACGATGACTGCGGCTTGGGCTGCGCGCCACCAGGAGCCGCCGCTGAATGGGGAAGCGGCCACGTTGGTTTATCGTCCGTACTTGCTGGGTCTGGGCGTGATTCACATCCTCGACGAGAAAACCGGCGTCAATTTGAGCGACGATCAGGCCTGGCGCATTGATCCCATGCAGGAAAGCTGGAATTTGCAGTGGGAGCAGGGTGAAATGGTGGATGTGAAGCTGGAAGACCTCGCGCCCGCGCCGCCCACGCCCGGCGTGTTTGAGGCGCTGCCCGGCGGCATGGGGAGCAAGACCGCGCACGCTAAGCGGGAGAGCGCGCTCAGGACGCATCTCTACCGGAGCAGCGAGATCAAGCTGTGGAACTGCGCCGCGCTCAAGTTGTACAGCACGCCCGGTGAAACGAAGGCGGCCTTCCTCGAACGCTGCCGTCAGGAGACAGAAAAGCAAAAGGCTGCCGAGCTGGCGGGGGAGCGGCAGAAGTTCGAGCAGAAGATGGCGCAGTTGCAGGGCAAAATCCGCAAGGAGGAGATGGAACTGGATCAGGACGAGCAGACGTTGAGCGAGCGCAAACGCGAGGAGTTGCTCAGCGGCGCGGAATCGGTGTTCAGCCTGTTCTCCAAGCGACGGAAATCGTCGCGGGCATTCTCGCAGGCGTCGCGGCAGCGCCGTTATGTACAGGACGCCAAAGCAGAAGTGGAAGAATCCGAGGAGACGCTGCGGCAGTACGCGCAGGAGCAGGCGCAGCTTGAGGTGGCGTGGCAGACGGCGGCGCAGGCGACCACCACGCGCTGGGATTCTGCCCTCACCACGATTGCCGAGATCTCCGTGCGCGCCAAGCGCGCCGACGTGGACGTGCGTTTCTGCGGGGTGGTGTGGTTCCCCTTCTGGGAATTCGGCGCGGAGGCGACCTTGCCAGCCTACGCTTCGGACGTTGCGTAAGACGTGAAACGTGAAACGTGAGACTCTCATTGAGAAGCCCTTACGTTTCACGTTTCGTGAATCAGACTAACAAAAATCCAATTTTGGGGTATAATCAGGGTATTCAAACCATTTTTGAATGTTATGTGTGTTCTATACAAGTGAGGTTCGTTCCCTTGAAACATAAAGAAGACCCGTATAGTAGGCGTGAGCTGGGATGGCCCGACGCGCGCGCAATCCACAGGAGGTGTTCCGCCTAACCTTTTGAATTGTGCCTGCCGGTTCACTCCCAGCGTGTTCGCCCATAACAACTGCTCAGTCCATTCCACCCAGGAGTGAAAGAAAATAAGGAGGCAGGCTATGATTACGATTTTTAAGACAACGGATGAAGGATTGGTCCAGGTCAGTGAAGTTGTCGCTGGAAGCTGGATCCGCGCAGTAGACCCCACGCCGGAGGAGATTTCCCGGCTTCAGGCGATGGGCATCCCCGCCGATTTTATCTCGTATGCACTCGACCTCGACGAGCGCTCGCGGGTTGAGAAATCCAATGGCGATACCCTCATCGTCATTAAGATTCCTCACTATCAAGGCGATGTGGCAGATGTTCCTTATACGACGATTCCCCTGGGAATTATGCTTTCGCCTACTTTTGTGGTGACGATCTGCCGCATGGATAGCGACTTGCTCCGTGAAGTGACCAGCGGGCGGATGCGTGGCATGTCCACCAACAAGCGGAACCGCCTGACGTTGAACCTGTTCCTCAGAACGGCCACGCAGTATCTTAACTATTTGCGTGAGATCAACCGACGGGTGGACGCCCTCGAAGACAAGCTACAACGCTCGATGCGCAATCAGGAAGTGCTGGAGCTGCTGAAATATGAGAAGAGCTTGACTTACTTCACCACCGCGCTCAAATCCAATGAATTGATGATGGAACGCTTGCAGCGCAGTCAGCTTTTCCAAACTTATCCCGACGATTTGGAACTGCTGGAAGACGTCCTCACCGAAAACCAACAGGCCATTGAAATGGTCAACATTGCCGGCGCCATTCTCAGCCAGATGATGGATGCGTTTGCTTCAATCATCTCCAACAACCTCAACATCGTGATGAAATTCCTGGCTTCGATTACCATCGTCCTCTCTCTGCCCACTCTGGTCGCCAGTTTGTACGGAATGAATGTGAGACTTCCCTTTGAGGCAAGCCCTCTGGCATTTCCCCTCATCCTGGTAGTCTCCTTTGTTCTTTCTGTAAGTGTAGCATGGATTTTTAGCAAGCGTGATTGGTTATAGGGATTTACGCTTATGAATCGGGTTCACCGGCAAGGATGAAAATCTCGCCGCAAAGACACAGTGGTCGCAGAGGTTGTCTTTTTCCTCTGTGTTTTCTGCACCCTCTGTGGCTATTTTCGAAGGAGTGGCAATGTGGCGAGCCGCGCCGACAATGACGAGAATTTGTCAACGGATTGAAACGAATTTTTGAGCCTATCATTCCGTAAATCCTGTTATTTTTGGAGAAGCGTATGCCCACTTTAGACAACAACACCGGCGTCACTCGCCTTGAACTGAGCGGGATTTGACGGCGGTGAAGGAGGTAATCGTATGTCGGTGACACGCAATTTTGCCCTTACAACGGTATTGACAGGACTTGTGCTGCTCGTACTTACGATGGGGGTGTTTGGGGATCGAACGTTAGCTTCCGATCTGAGTCGGGCCGCCATAGAGCCGGCGCTGACGATCCGCCAGTCCAGCACCCCCTCTGGCTTTGTGCAATCGGGCGCGCGCTTGACTTACACGCTTGAAGTGATCGGCAATCCCTACGACGCGATCCCCATTATCCTCACCGACACGCTGCCGCTGCACGTCTTCACCGACGAAACCCTGGCCGGCACGACCGTCTTGCCCGGCGGCCGGCTGGTGTGGACGCCCGTGATCCCCCAGGGCGGCGCGTGGACGCAGCCGGTGGTCGTCACTGTGGAGACGGGCTACGTGGGCTGGCTGACCAACACGCTCGAACTGACCGGCGGCCTTGTGCATTACGGCGTCTCGACGCACACCATCCGCGCCGCTGAACAAGTTTATCAACTCAGTCTCCCGTTAGTAACCCGCCCCTATCAAGCGCCCGGCGTCAATTTGCTCGTCAACCCCGGCTTTGAAGGCATCGGCCTGCCGGTGGATAACCAGTATGAGAACTATGGCAACTGGACGCGCGACACGTTCACCGGACAGCAGTATGGCGAAATCTTCACCCCTGAAGGGTGGGTGACGTGGTGGGAAGAAGGCGACTATGGGCGACCAGAGTGCAAGGTCATTCCCAATCAACACCCGTTTAGCAGTTATGGGCGTATCTACCAGGGATACTATGCGGGAATGTGTTTTGGCTTCTATCGCAAGATTCACGCGGGCTATTACCAGGTGGTCTCAAACCTGGAGCCGGGCGCTACAGTTGAAGGCTGGTTCTACGCTCACGCGTGGTCGTGCAACGAGGATTCGTCGCTGATTTCTTGCGGCGACCCGGATGCTTTCTATTTCCAGGTTGGCCTTGAACCAAACGGCGGCACTGACCCTTTCTCAGATACGATCCTCTGGAGCGAGCCTAAGTACATTTACGATGTCTACCAACCAACCAACCTGGTAACGGCCACTGTCGGTGAGGCAGGACAGGTCACATTCTACCTGCGCGCGCACGCGAAGTGGGCCGTCAAGCACAATGACGCCTACTGGGATAATCCCACGCTGATTTACGTGCAGCCGTAGCCCTCGCACTGCTGCCTGGTGATAGCAAGCCATACCGCCGGCCCCGGAACACTCCGGGGCCGGCGTGTTTTCCCCATTCTTCTCGGTTAGAGTATAATTGGAATCGGTGATCAGAAATCGGTAATTAGAAATCGGCAATCAAGAGTGGGCTACAAATTACCAATTTCCAGTTTCCGATTTCCAGTTTCTCTCATAGGAGTCCTTATGCCAACCTTACTAGGCAGCACCCTTGATACCATCCGCCTGATCGGCGCTGAAACCGCCGTCCATTCCGTCCTGTATCGTTTCCGCAAAGCCTGGGCCGAATCCGGCTGGAACGCCGCCGGTCAGCCCCGGCGCGGACTCGACCGCCTGCACGCCTTCAACCGCGAGCTAAATCAGCCGCCGCGCCCCACCTGGCCGGACGCATGGACAACGCCGGGCCGCGTGCGCATCGTCGCGCCCACCGCGCGCGGCGCGACGTTCACCACGGAGCGCGCCGTCATCGAGATCGTCTTCTTCGCGCCGGACTTAGTGCGCATCCGGGTTAAGCCGCATGTCCACGCCGCCGTCCCCGAACCGATCCCCTACGCCATCGCCAAACCGTTGGATGAATGGCCCGCGCCCGCCATCGAACTGATCCAGGCCGACGCCGTTTGCTTTCTGAGCACTGCCGCCCTCACCGTTGGCGTGGCGCTGGATACGGCGCAGGTCATCATCGCCGACGCGGACAGCCGCCTGCTTCGCGCCGACATGGATGTGGCCTGGGGGCCGGGCGGCGAACTGCGCCACCGCACCGCCCTCGCGTCCACCGAGCGCCTCTTCGGTCTGGGCGAGCGCGCCACCCCCGGCAACCGGCGCGGTCGCACCCACATCCTCTGGAACACCGATCCTTCCGGCTACGCCCCCGGCGACGACCCGATTGACCTCAACATCCCCATGTATGTGAGCGTGCAGGAAGCGGCGAATAGCGAATGGCGAATGGCGAATGGCGAATCTATCAATCCTGAACAGACTACAGACTACGGACTACGGACTACGGACTACGCCGTCTTTTACGAAAACCCGCACTACGCCGAATTCGACCTGGGCGAAAGTGTGCCTGACATCGCCAGCCATCGCTTTGCGGGCGGGGAGTTGCGCTATTATGTGATGACGGGATCGCTGCCGACGATGTTGGAGCGCTACACGGAACTCACCGGGCGGCACGATCTGCCGCCGCTGTGGATGCTCGGCTATCAACAGTGCCGCTGGTCGTATTACCCGGAGTCCCGCGTGCGGAAACTGGCGCAGGATTTCAAGAAGCACGACGTGCCCTGCGACGCCATCTACCTGGACATTGACTACCTGGATAACTTCCGCTGTTTCACCTGGGACAAACGGCGTTTCCCCAATTTGCCGCAGCTCGTGGCTGACTTGCGCGCGCAGGGGATTAAAACCATCACCATGATTGACCCCGGCATTAAGAAAGACCCGCGCTACTCCGTCTATCGCAGCGGGTTGGCCGGCGGTCACTTCTGCAAGACGCCGGATGGTCGCGTCTTCCACGCCCCCGTCTGGCCCGGCCTGAGCGCGTTCCCCGATTTCACCGATCCGGCGACGCGCGCCTGGTGGGGGGAACTGTATCGGCCTTTGCTCGACATCGGCATCGCCGGCTTCTGGAACGACATGAACGAGCCGGCGGCTTTCGCGCAGCCCAAGACGACGACGCTGCCTCTCCCGCTCCGCCACAGCCTGGAAGGGCGCGGCGGCGATCACGCCGAAGCGCACAACCTCTACGGGATGGAGATGGTGCGCGCCACCCGCGAGGGCTTGCTGGCGTTGCGCCCGGAGACGCGCCCCATCGTCATCACCCGCGCGGGGTGGGCGGGCGTGCAGCGCCACGCGATTTCGTGGACGGGCGACAACCAGAGCACCTGGGAATCGCTGCGGCTCACCGTCCCGGAGATCATCGGCCTGGGACTCTCCGGCCTGGGTTTCACCGGCCCGGATACGGGCGGCTTCGCGGGCGAGGCCGATGGCGAACTCTTCACGCGCTGGATACAGATGGCAGCCTTTCTGCCGCTGTTCCGCGCGCACACCTCCAAAAACACGGCGGATCAGGAGCCGTGGAGTTACGGCGAGCCGTACCTGAGCATCGTGCGCCGCTTCATCCAACTGCGCTACGAATTGTTGCCGTATCTCTACACCGCCATCTGGCAGATGTGTCAGCGCGGCTGGCCGATGGTGCGCCCGTTGGGGTGGGACGCTCCTGAAGCTGCTGCGCTCTGGGATGTGGAAGACGCCTTCCTCTGCGGCGACGCCCTGCTCGTGGCCCCCATCGGCGAGCCGGGCGCGACCTCCCGCCCCGTCACCCTCCCCCCCGGCGGCTGGTACGACTTCTGGACCAACCGGCTCTATGCAACGGACCCCGTTCAATCCGTTCAATCCGTTGAGACCTTCGCCCCCCTGGAAACCATGCCGCTTTTCGTCCGCGCCGGCGCGGTGCTGCCGATGGGCGAGTTCGCCTCCAGCGTGGAGCAGCGCGTGCAGAAATTCCTGCGCCTGGGCGTCTACCCGCTGCCCGCGCCCGGCGAGGCTACCAGCGAGCTATACGAGGACGCGGGCGAAGGCTTTACCTATCGGGACGGCGACTATTGCTACAGCCGTTTCCACCTTGTGCAGACCGCCGAGCGGATTACCATTACCTGGGAACGCGCGGGCAACTTCACGCCGCCCTATGAGCACATCGAACTCACCCTCAACGGCCTACGTCGCGCCCCGCGCCAGGTTCTCGCCGACGGCGTCGCTTACCCCGTCGTTATGACCGACCCCGTCCGCCGCACCGCCCTCCTCGGCATCCCGCCCTTTGAAAAACTCGAAATCACCTTATGAGGCAAGAAGCAGGAGGCAAGAGGAAGAACCCTGCATCCTGCCTCCTGCCTCTTCACAAAGGAGACTTTATGCCTGCAAATGATAAACCCAACGCCGAGCGCCTCGGCTGGACGATATTGGAGACGACGGAGCAGCCGGTTGACGCACGTTTTGCTCTGCGCCGGGATCGCATCCATTTGCCGAACGGCGTCGAATGTACTTACAACTACCCTGTCAAAGGCGCGGCGGTCTTCGTCGTGCCCGTCACCTCTGTCGGTGAGATTGTCCTCATCCGCCAGTACCGCTACATCATTGATACCTGGCTGTGGGAAATTCCGGCGGGCAGCACGCACGACTTCCACGGCGACGACTACCGCGAGCTCGCGCGGCGCGAATTGTGGGAAGAAGTCGGCGGGCAAACGGACGCCATCTACGCGCTGGGCCGCACCTTCTGCGCGCCGGGCTTCACCACGATGGAATTTTTCGGCTACCTTGCCCTTGACGTGCGCCTATCCGCCACGAATGACCCGGAGGCCGCCGAAGTCATCGAAGTGCGCCCAACGCCCATCCCGCAAGCTCTCGATCTGCTGCGACAAGGCGAGCACACCAGCGCCATAGATGCCTACTTCGTCCTCCAACAAGAACCGCTCCTGCGCGCCCTCTACGCCCGCCTCACTGAACATCAACCTGTGGATGACTTGATCGAACCCTACGTCAAACGTCAAACGTAATTCGTAATCCGGTTACTGTCACAAAGTATTCGCCACTCGCGCGCCGATGATTGATGAAGATTAACAAAATAATCCGGTAATTGAGCACACCGGGGAAAACCGACTGAAGCCGGGGTATACACGTACACACCGGGCTTCAGC